>JALUKJ010000113.1 GCA_027056615.1 Campylobacteraceae bacterium
AATATTTAAGACTAAATATCAATAAGTGGGAAAATGACTTAAAAACAAGAAAGGTGTAATATGAAATGTATGATTTGTAAACATGGCGAGACTTTTGATGGTTTTACTACGGTAACTTTAGAAAAAAATGGAACGACTATTGTTTTTCAAAAAGTACCTGCTTTAGTTTGTGATAAGTGTGGTGAAAAGTATGTTAAAGGTGACGTAACATCAGGACTCTTAAAAAAAGCAAAAGAGATTATGCTAGGTGGTGTTAAAGTTGATATTCGTGAATATCAATTGAATGTTGCCTAATTTTGACGGTGCGATAGCAATCGCACCCTACGCGTAAAATATTTTACTCGTGACGAAGCTCCAGCTTCGTCATGCATATTGGCGTAAATGATTTTATTATATTTTTGTTGCTTCAATATGTATTACACAACTGGAATTGTGTAACGAGCAAAAGAGAAATATACGAAAATTGACCATTAACACTTATTTAAGCAGAAAAGTAATATAATTCATTCAAATAATTATTATAATTTAAAATTATAAAAAGGACAAGAATGAAATTAGCAATACCTGTAAAAATGAATAAAGAGGACTCAGCTGTAGCACCACTTTTTGGTAAAGCAAAATGGTTTGCAATTGTTAAAGATGGGAAAATAGATATTGTCCCCAATAATCAATCAGGTGGTCAAGCTGTTATTGATTGGCTTTTTGAGGATATGAAAGTAGATGCACTTTTAATTCAAGAGATGGGGGTAAGTCCTTATACAAAAGCTAAAGAGTTAGGTTTAATGCTTTATCATACAGGGTTTGAGCGTATTTTACTTAGTGAGGTATTGGAGAAGCTTAAAAACGGTGAATTAGAGATTTTAGATGATACCAATATAGATAAGATTATTAAACATCATGAAAAACGACATCCTGCACATGAGCATGGAAATCATCATTAAAATATAAAGGAAAATTATGTCAATTCGTTATTTTTATTTGCTACTCTTAGTTGGGTTATTAACAGGCTGTATGGATAATAAAACTGAAAATAATCTCGATGGAGAAGCACTTTTAGAGCAAAAATGTTCAAAATGTCATAACTTAGATATGCCTCCCAAAAGCTATGATAATGAGGTTGCTCCAAGTATGATGGCAGTAACTTTTCATCTTAAAGATTTTATTAAATCCAATGACCCCTCGGCTCATGAAGCTAAAATAGCTGAATTTGTTGAAGATTATGTCATTGACCCTAGTCGCAGTAAATCTTTTTGTGATAAAGCTAGTTTAGACAGTTATGGTGTTATGCCGTCACAAAAGGGAAATGTAACCGTTGATGAGTTAGGGGCAATTGCCAAATATATGTATGATACATATGACAATCAAAAGATGCTCAAAATTATGCAAGAGCAACAGCGTTTAGCTCGTATGCCTCTTTATCAACGCGTTTTAGAGCAACAGAGATGTGAGAATTGTCATGATATGAACAAAGACAAAGTAGCACCATCATTTATATCTATTTCCAAAAAATATACTAATAATACACCTCTAATTGAGAGTATAAAAAATGGCTCAAAAGGCAAATGGAAAAACTTTAAACTTATTATGCCACCTTTTAAAAAGATGACAGATAAAGATATAGAGGGAATGGCAAATTGGATTTTAGAGTTAAAAAATCAAGATAAGACCAAAGGATAAAAATGAAGTTTGAGTTAGAGCAGATTGCAACTATTCGTTCTCCATTTTGTGAGTTAGTTGATATGCCTGTTCAACCAAAAGGGGCAAAAGATGTTTATGCTACTATTGAGTTTAAAAAAGAGTTTGAAGAGGGGTTAAAAGATTTAGATGGTTTTAGCCATGTTTATCTTATTTACTACTTTCATAAAGTGACAAAAGCAGAACTAAGTGTAATCCCTTTTAATGATAAAACCAATACAAAAAGAGGTGTTTTTAGTACGAGAACACCTGTCCATCCAAATAAAATGGGGCTTTCTGTAGTAGAGTTAGTTAAAGTTGAAGAAAATATAGTTACGATTAAAGGGGTTGATATTTTAGATGGAACACCTCTTTTAGATATCAAACCCTATATTGAAAATTTTGATAAGATAGAGGGTAAAGTGAAGTCTGGTTGGATGAAATCTACTTATCATGAGGTTTCAAAAAAAAGGTCAGATGATAGGTTTATAGAGGATTAATAGATTTTATATTATACTCTCATTTAAAGTTACAAAAAGGAGACCAAAGTGAAACAAATACTAATTCGTTTTTTACTACTGTTTTATTTAGGCTCTTCTTTTCTTTCGGCAACCCATATTCACAAAGACCATTTAGTTCATGATGATTGTAAAGTTTGTATTGTTGTTAAAAATTTAAATAGTGCAGATGTTCCATCATTTGAGCCATTGAATTTTGTGGTGTTGTTGCCTGAACAAATTTTGCTTACTCCTAAACAGTTACACTCTATTGCTATAGACAAAGGCTTTTTTAGTCACGCTCCTCCTCTTTTTTAAGAAATTAATGTTCTAAATCTGTAGGTTCGATTTAATCGAACGTGATATTAACATTCAATTTCCATAAATACCATTTTATTATTTTTCATATTTGGCTTTGACGTTCGATGAAATCGAACCTATGTAATTCATTGTTATTGAATTTCAAATTAAATTATATTTATAGAGGATATACCCATGCAAAAAAAAATACTACTGTGTACACTATTAAGTACACTTTTATTACAAGCAAATGACTTAGAACAGCGTCTAGATAAGCTAGAAAAAGCTCTACAATCACAAAAGAAATCAAAACTTGAAACGGCTTTAACTAAAAGTAATAGCTTTAACCAAAAGAGCTTTATTCCTGATATTTCACTTATTTTAGATGGTTCTGCCGTTTCAAGAAATATTAATAACGATGTGTATAAGGGCTATGGCATAGATGGGTTTGATAAGAACACTACTGACATTCCTTTTCATAAAAACAGAGGATTTAACTTTAACTATGCCGAACTTGGAATGCACTCTGAGGTTGGACCTTACTTTACAAGTGATGCGATTTTTCACCTACACCCAGATGCATTTGAGATAGAAGAGGCGTACTTAACTACGAAAAAGCTACCTGCTAATTTAGATATGAAGATGGGTAAGTTTAGAAGTGGATTTGGTCGTATTAATGCTATTCATCAACATGCTCAACACTTTTCTGACCAACCTTTAGTCTATGAGGCTATGCTAGGGGTAGAGGGACTAAACGATGCAGGAGTTGCTTTGCATTGGGTTGCTCCAACCGATAACTACTTTATGGCTGGGGTTGAAGCGATGCAAGGGACTAATGAGCTTAGTTTTGGAAAGAGTAGTGAAAATAATCTATATGTAGGTTACCTAAAGAGTGGGTTTGATTTGGGTGATAATACTTCTGTGTTAACAGGGGCAAGTGTTGCTACAGGCAAAACAGAAGATAACAAAGATAGTAAACTCTATAATGGTGAGTTGACTCTTAAATACATCATAGATAGTTATAGTAATTTAACTTGGCAGAGTGAGTACCTTTACCGAAACAGAGATGATGTAAAGCAGGGTGGTTACTACACTCAATTGCTCTATAAAAAAGATAGTAACTGGGAGTTTGGAGCTAGATATGGTGCATTAAATAAAAATGCTAAAAACAAACCTGATGACCTTAAAAAGTATTCAGCTATTGTGAGCTATTCACCGTTTGAGTTCTCTAAAATTCGGCTTCAAGCTACTAAAGATAAATCAAGAATGTTTGGTGGTGTAAGACGAACTGAAAATCAAGTTCTTTTGGAGTTTTTGGTAGAGACTGGGGCTCATGGGGCTCATGCGTTTTAATATGATTAAAAAATAATGTTTGGAATCCGTAGGTTCGATTTCATCGAACGTCAAAACCAAATATGAAAAATGAAATGATATTTATAAAAATTGAATTTAAATCCACGTTCGATGAAATCGAACCTACAAGATAAAAAGATAAAGGAACAAAAAATGAAAAAGATATTAACCCTAACAACCCTATTAACCACAGCAATGTTCGCACAACTAAATGTAGCAACCACCTACAACTACTTAGGAAAAGTAACCAAAAGAATAGGAGGCGACTTGGTCAAAGTAGATGTTTTAGCCTCTCCGAAATTAGACCCACATTTTATTACCCCTAAACCGTCACTAATTGGAAAATTAAGAAGAGAAGATTTGCTTATTATCAATGGTGGGCAACTTGAAATTGGTTGGATTCCTCCTCTTTTACGAAGTGCTAACAATTCTAAAATTCAAAATGGAGGCAGTGGTTTTTTAGATGTGAGTGGGGCTGTAACTCTGATAGATAAGCCAAAAAATGTATCAAGAAGTATGGGCGATGTTCACCCAGATGGAAACCCTCACTTTGCTACTAATATTGACAATATTATCCCTATTGCAGAGCTTATTAGCATGAAACTTGCTCAACTAGACCCAAGCA
>JALUKJ010000114.1 GCA_027056615.1 Campylobacteraceae bacterium
AAACATATCAAAAGCTATTAGAGATGCAAATTTTAAAATTTATTATCTTAAAGATGAAAATGGAACAATATTGCATGGTAATTATGGAAATGAACAACTCTATAATGAAAAGCTTAATAACAATGGCAATATAGAGTTCCCTATGGGAAATTCTAGTGACCATTTTGCCATTCGTCCTGCTAGTTATCATATAGAAATAAATGATAAAGATGAAAATAATCAAACGGTAACCTATGCTACCAATGATACACCAAATACAAATTTAAATCTTGTAGCTGGATATAATTATAAGTTAAAAGCACAAGCAATAATTGATGGTAACAATAGTATAGCAACACACTATAAAACTATAAGCTCAAAAGAGTTAAATGTTACGCTTGATTTTGATGAGACAGGTACTACAAGTTGTGCCGATATAAATACAAGTAAAATAGAAAATTATAGCTTCTCTAATGGTGAATTAAACGACACTTTATCTCATAACAATGTAGGAAAATATACACTACATATAGAAGATATTAATTGGACTGATATTGATAAAGATGAAAATCAATTAGGTTGTATTGTAGGTAGTAGTTCTAATAAAGCTGTTAATGGAAAATATGGTTGTAATATAGCTTCAGATATAAATATGTCATTTCAGCCATATAAATTTGAATTTTCAAATACTATCTTATCCAATATCAATGGAAATGGAAAAGATTATGTTTATATGAGTGATTTAAATCTTTCAAGAGGGATGGGTGTTAAATTAAGTAGTACTATTGTTGCCAAAGGTGAACAGGGAATACAACTAACCAACTTTACTAATGGATGTATAGAAGAGAATAGTAAATTAAAATTAAAACTTAAATTTACCTTTGAAGATGACCGAGGAATATGGAGTGATAGTAATATGACTTATCCTCGATCAGTATCAGAAGAGCCATTGACACCACAACAAGTAGTTGTATATAATGATAAAAATATATCTCAACAAAATGTAACTATGATAAAAAATATTAATATAGAGAAAAAAGATTTTAAAGATGACAATAATGGAACTACCAAAATAACAATGCTTTATAATATGGAAAAGCTTTTTAATAAACCTACCAATCCTATTCGAGTTGATTTTTTAGGTCTTGACCTTAATACAAGTGGATATAGTGCAAAAATTAAAAATAAAGATATCCACCCTAAAGGTGAAGTTAATATAAATAAGACTAGAACTTATTATTTTGCAAGAATTGCCTCATATCTAAAAAGCTTTCCTAAAACAAATAAGAAACGTATACATACTCCATTATACGTAGAGATATTTTGTCAACATAATAGAAATTGGTGTGATAATACTATGAAACTAGGTACTATTGGTCAAAATACATATAAAACAGATAGTGGTTGGTATTTAGCAAAAGAGCATAATAGTAGTGTTGATGGAGGTATTTTAAGTTTACCAAGTAGTAGTGATAAGGATGTAAATGTTACGATGAATATACTAAATTTTGTAAATGGTAAAATAGAAGATGTATATACTATATATACAAAAGACAAATTAAAGAGTTCCATAAATGCTAATATAGCTATACCATCAGATATTTGGTTAAGATTTAATAGTAAAGAAACAGTTGCTGGAATATCAGAGTATCCTTCATCTTATTCTGTTACCTTTAAATCTGTATCAGGAATGGCAGGAATCAATATTGAAGAAGGAATAGGCTTAGGACATAACCTTATGCGAAGTTCCAAAGGGAATCTTAATGGAATAGTTGAAAAAAATGGTAAATTATCATGGTAAAAACAAAAAGAGCTATAGCAATGATAGAGCTTATATTTGCTCTAGTGATTATAGGTATTGCTTTAATGTCTGCACCAATGCTCATACAGCAATCTATTAAAAGTTCTAATATTGCATTGCAACAAGAAGCAATTTCAGCAGCAGCCTCTCAAGTAGCTATTGTACTCTCAATGCACTGGGATGAAGCAAATGCTAATATTCCAGCTGGTGCATCACCTATTTTAGATACTAATAGAAGTGGTTATATTTTTCCACTAGTTGGTTTAACTAATTTAACAGGAAGAAATATAGATGAGAACAATACATTGAATCCAACACCTATCTCTAGTTTAGGACCAGATACAAATGAATCAAGTTACATTGATTTTGATGATGTTGATGACTACAATAACCAGAGTTTTGGACTTATGCTTTTTAATAATGAATCTACTTCATCTGATATTGGAGAGTATATTGATACTAATATTAGCATAAGAACAACAGTTAGATATACCAAAGAGAGTAATGTTTTAGAAGATATTAACTCAACAATAAGTCCATATAGTAATATTAAAGCTATTAAAGTCAATTTAACCTCAAATAGTGGAGTAGCAGAACTAGATAAAAATATTACGTTTCAAGCATTTTCTTGTAACATTGGAACATATTCTATTAAAGGGAAAAAATTATAATGAAAAAAGCATTTTCTCTTATAGAAGTTATTTTTGTGTTGGTCATTTTAGGTATAGTAGCCTCTATCTCTTCACAAATTATTGTACAAGTATATGAAAACTACATTACACAAAGAGCTATTTATAATGTCAATACAAAAACAGAGTTAGCCATTAATCAAATTGTAAATCGTTTAACATATAGTGTATTAGATTCTGCAATTGCAAAAAATAAAAATGATAGTTCAGAGTATAAGCTACTTACAGGTCTTAACTTAGCAGTAGATACAAACTTAACTGTTTTAGAATGGATAGGATATGACAATGATAGTTTTTCAGCAGGTGCAACCCCTTATTGGAGTGGTGTAGCTAATTATGAAACAGCTAGTAAAAGTCAATTTGACTCACCTGGTTCACAATTAGGAAAAGTAAATACAATTATTTATAATTTATCTAATAAACAAGTTGATTTTAATAATTCTTCAGATGATAAACCAGCTGTTATCTTTCAACCAAGAACAGGTAAAGGTGATACTGTTAATGGTACATGCATGGGTCTTGTAGAAAATAATACTAGTTGTATCTATGCTGTCTCAGAAAATAATAATACTACAGGCTTTTTATTTAAGGATAGCAATAAGACTAAAGTAATAACTGAACGCTATCAATTAGTATGGTCTGCTTATGCTTTAGTTCCTGAAAAACAACCAAATGGTCTTTATGATTTAAATTTATACTACAATTATCAACCTTGGGATAATAATGAAACATATCAGAATGATGCAACAATAAAAACGCTTATTAAAAATATATCTGTTTTTAAATTTACTCAAAGTGGTGGTATCATCCAACTAAAACTCTGTGCAAGTGAAGATATTGGAGCAGATTATAATATTAGTACATGTAAAGAGAAGGCAATAATACGATGATAACTATAAAAAATAAAAAAGCATTTTCAATGATAACAGCTATTTTTGTTATTGTAATTATGGCAACAATTACATCACTTATTATGAATGTTACAGGAAAAACAGTTAAAGAGACAACACAACAGTACCAAAAAGAACAAGCGGCTCTTTTAGGAAGAAGTTATACTGAATTAGCTATGTTAAAAGTTTTATATAGCGATAGAAATAGTACATGTCTTACTACTTTTACAGATAATTTTGGAGCTAAGACAGGCTTTCCTGGATATGATATAACTGTAAATATTCAATATATAGGGAATAATACTATTTTAGATACTTGTCCAGCTATTGCTACATTAGCAAACAATAGTAATGGATTTTACCAAACTATCTCCCTAATCATCGACACCTACATAACCTACAAAGACTTCGATGACCCAAGCAATAGAGACATAACCTTTCATCGTAGAACTCTACAGAAGCTATAGAAATTTCAGTCGTATTAACTTTTGGTTTACAAAAATAAGATATAATATTAATACTTAACAACTTAAAACGTTAGGAGTTAAGTGACTTAAACATAAAGGATAAATTATGAGCAAAAATATAGTGGGAAGACATTTCGAACTATCAGATTCTATTAGAGAGCATATCTCAGAGAGTATTGATGCACTGGACAAATATAATTTAAATATCATTTCAAGTAACACTATTATCTCAGCCAACAACAAAAATAAAGAAGGAGTATCTGTAGAACTTGTTTTAAATCTAAAAGATAAAAACACTATCGTTATTACTCAATCAAACAAAGATGTCTACACAGCAACAGATATGGCTTTTGAAAGAGCTAAAAAAGCACTTAGAAGACATGCTGACAAAGTAAAAGACCACAAAGTAATGTCTTTTAAAGATTTGGGTGAAGAGGCAGAAGCCGTACTTGACTTAGAACCAGAAGAGGTAGAGATTGTTCCAATGGATTTAGAACTTCATAAACCACTAGATTTTGAAGAGGCTATAGAAGCATTAAAAGCTGAGAAGAAGCGACAATTTATCGTGTTTAATGACCATGATGGTCTTATGAGAGTTATGTATAAAAGAGCTGATGGTAAGTTTGGTCTCTATTAATAATTAACGGTGCGATAGCAATCGCACCCTACAATATTTTAACCCTCTCTTTAGCTACCTTTACAATATTTTCATCATCTGCTAAACTTAACCACTTAAACTGTATACCACTCTGTATAGTCCCATCTAAAATATCTCCAGATTTTCTAAACTTTAAATCTAATTTAGCAATCTCAAAGCCACTTACGGTTTTAGTAAATGAGCTTAGACGTTCATTTTTCTTATTGTTAGTAAAAAGGTAACAGTAGCTCTTTAGCCCTAATCGTCCTACACGTCCACGTAGTTGATGAAGTGTGGCTAAGCCTAAACGCTCAGCACCTACAATGACAATAAGAGTTAGTCGTGGTAAAGAGATACCTACTTCAACAACTGTTGTAGCTAAAAGAATATTGCCTTTATCTCTAAACTCTTGTAAAACTTCCTCTTTATTTTTGTCTTTTCCATGGGTAACGTATACATTCTCAAACCTTTTTTCCCAAAAACCTCGACCCTCATCGAGTGATTGGTAAGGAATTTCTTTGCTCTCTTCAACCAATGGGTAGACAATAAGTACTTGATATCTTTTAGCAATCTCCTCTTTTATAGACTCTAATAGTTCAGGAAAATCTTCTTTATAGATAATGCGTGAAGTAATATTTTTTTTAAAAGGTGTAGAGGTAATAAGACTTACATCTATAAGCTCAGATTGCATCATTGCTTGGGTTCTAGGAATAGGCGTTGCTGAAAACTGTAAGTAGTGAGGCTTTTTTTCTTCATTCGCCATTATAGCTTCAAGTAAAGCACGTTGTTTAGTTCCAAAACGGTGCTGTTCATCGACCATAACAAGTGAGGCTTTTGGTAAATCATCTTTAAAGAGTAGGGCATGAGTACCTACAATAAAGTCAGCTTCAAGATAATCTCCTTCACTACTCCCTTGCATTACCAAAGCAATTTTAATATAGTTAGGTAGATGTTTAGTTGCTTCTTCGTAGAGTTGAATTGCTAAAAGAGAGGTAGGAGCCATAAGAATACTCTTTGATGGATATGCCATAACAGCACTAGCTAGGATGACCATGGTTTTACCTGAACCAACATCACCAATAATAAGCCGTTTAGTAGCTTTATCTTCTTGTTTTAAATCTTGTTGTACCTCATAAATAACAGCCTGTTGCTCTTTGGTTAATTGAAAAGGTAGTGCATTAACAAAAATATCTATTTTCCCATTAAGAGCCTCTATAGCAGGAAAATCTTTACGTTTACCTCTAAGCTTTTTTATATGGTTAAATGCCTCTACAAACTTAAGTACCTCTTGGTCATAGTTTTCAATTTGTTGTAGCTCTTTGGGATAGTGTAGTCCTAAAAGAGTGTTAACCTCATGTTGGTTTAGCCCCTCTGCATAGAGATTTTTTTCGTTAATATAACACTCAATTAAAGAACGCATAGTGTCTGCTTTTAGAGCAGTTGAGTATTTTGGAATAATCTCACCAATCTGTTTAAGTGATTTTGGTTGGTTCATCTGTAGAAATTTTTTATATTCATCAACTCGACCTTGTATAAAGTGTTTCGAGCCAACACTAAATAGCTGATAGTGGTAAGGAGTTACACGAAAGAGCATAGAACTAAGTCTTTTGTAAAATTGAGGAAGCCAAAAAGTGATACGAAGTTTACCATTAACGCTGTTTACTTCTTCAACTTTTGCTTCAAAGGTATGTACTTTTCCCAAAGTGATTTTAGAAGATAAAGTTGAGTTGTTATAGGAGGTAGGAAGAATTAGTGCCAAATCAAGAAGTGAAACAATTTTTAGTTTTTGGAATAGGGCTTTAGCTTCTTTCATAAAATCTCCTCATTAGATAGTTACAATTATACAGAAATTTTTTTTTAAAATAGAGAAATATGACAAATTGTAATCTTTTTTATTTTTAAAATATAAATATAAAAATCACATTTAAAAAAATATATAATCACACTGTATATTTTAGTAACTAAAATTTTTTTTAATAATTTATTCCTCTCTATTTCCCACATTTTAGGGCTTTTTACTCTAAAATACAGATTATAAAATTAATTGAAAGGCTCAGTAGTTGATAGATAAAATTACACAGAATGAGCATCTATTTTTTGGAGAGTATAATTTAATTGATTATCTTGACACTTTAGATGAAGCGATTGTAGTATTAATAGATATAGAAGAGTTTAAATATTTAAATTTTTCATTAAAAAATAAAATTAGTAAAAAACTTCAAAAACGATTTGCTAAAAAACTCTTTTCACATATGCCTAAGCATTGTAGTTTTGAGAGAGTATATCTACTCGAACGGGGTGAATTTGTTTTTGTTAAGCCATATAATAAAGATTTAATTGTAGAAGAGAATTTAAACAGAATCATAAAAGAGTTTCATGAAAAGGTCAATAGTGCACAAATTAGAATCGGTCTAGTTGACTATACACTTTTTATTATAACCTCTTTAGCTTATGGTATGAATGCATTTGAGGATGCAAAAGTGGGCTTGCGTAATCTTTTGCAGAGTAAACAGAGTTTTATTGTAGCTAATAAGTTAGTTAAAAAGGAGAAAGCATTAGCTGTTAAAAAGCTACAAACATTTAATATGTTACGAAAAGCAATTAATACTTATAATATAGTCTCTTATTTTCAACCTATTGTCAATAATCGAACTCAAAAAATTGAGAAGTACGAATCTTTAGTTCGTTTAATAGATGAAGAGAAAAGAATAGTTTCTCCATATTTCTTTTTAGATACAGCCAAAGAGGGTAAGTATTATAATGAGATTACAACCATTGTTTTAAAAAACTCTTTTCGGGCTCTATTTTATACCGATATGGAGATTTCTATTAACCTTTCAACGTTAGATATGACAGAAAATAGTACAAGAAAAGAGTTTTTTGAGCTTTTAGAACGTTATAAAACAGAAACTCATAGAATTACTGTTGAAATTATAGAGGATGATGATGTTGATGATTTAGCAGTAACTCAAGAGTTTATTGCCTATATTAAATCTAAGGGTATTAAGATTGCTATTGATGATTTTGGTACAGGTTTTTCAAACTTTTCAAGAATTTTAGCGTATGAACCAGATTATATTAAAATAGATGGTTCACTTGTTCGAGATATTGAATCTAATATAGCTTTTAAAAATATGGTAGAGACTATTGTATATTTTTCAAAAAAACAGGGTATTAAGACTATTGCAGAGTATGTAGAAAATGAAAATATCTATAAGATTCTTTGTGATATAGGAGTTGATTACTCTCAAGGATACTACTTTGGTAAAGCAGAACTCCTTAAAAAAGAGTCCCTTTGGTGATTTGAGTTATAGTAGTTCTTGAATAGCTCTTTCTATTCTTTCTTGACTTTTTTCTCCTCTAAAGACTTCTTGAGTAACTCCATCTTTAATCAATAGTATAAATGGTAAAACTCCATTCCACTCATAATTCTTTTTTAATCCATACATTAAATCATTACCCTCCTTTCTATCAATTAGAGGATAATTTATATTAAATTGTTGAATTAAACTATTAGCTTTTCCTTTACTCATTGGCTCTTGAACTTGTAGAGCTACTATTTGCAGATTTTGATGATATTTTTCTTGTAATGAGTTGATAATAGGTATCTCCTTAAAGCAGTGAGGACAATCTTGACCAAAGATTTGTAGTAGAATTATTTTTTCTTTAAAAGGTGGGAAGAGGAAACCTGTATGACTCTCTCCTACTGTTAAAATAGGACCTTGTACTGTTTTAATTTTATGGTAAGAAAAGGTAGCTAAGGGTAAGTTTCTCACTTGAGGAGGATTGATAGACGCTGGTGTGGGTACACTATTATTCATTTGAACAACTCTTGGAGATGTTTTTTGAGGAATACATCCTGTGTAGAGGATAGCAGTCATTAGAAAAGGGAGTAGTGGCAAGTTTTTTTTCATAAAAGTCCTTTTTTTTATTATAACCTGAGTTCGATGGAATATCATATCCACAAAAGCCTAAATCAGGTTTATATATTTATTATATCCTTAGATACATAAACATATAATAAATATTCAATTTTGGATTTTTTTGGTATAATCCCTGAAAATTTTGAAGGATAAGAAGATGAACTGGACACCAAGCTCTTGGAGAGCGTTTCCAATTAAGCAACAACCGACCTATAGTGACCAAGAAGCACTAAAAAGTGTAGAAGAGGAGCTTAGTTCATACCCACCACTTATTTTTGCTGGAGAGGCACGAACTTTAAAAGAGAAGTTAGCCGCTGTAGGAAGAGGAGAGGCTTTTCTACTTCAAGGTGGAGATTGTGCTGAGAGTTTTGCTGACTTTAATACACCAAATATCAAAAATTTTTTTAAACTGATGTTACAGATGAATATGGTGATGATGTACTCAACTGGAAAACCAGTTGTTAAAGTAGGTCGTATTGCAGGACAGTTTGCAAAACCACGCTCTTCTGATTTTGAAGAGAAAGATGGTATTTCTTTACCATCGTATCGTGGCGATATTATTAATGGAGTTGAGTTTACGAAAGAGGCACGTATTCCGAATCCTAACAATATGATTCGTGCATATTATCAATCTGCTGCAACACAAAATCTGCTAAGAGCCTTTTCTCGTGGTGGATTGGCCGACCTTAACAAGGTTCATCAGTGGAATTTAGACTTTATTAAAGACAATGAGTTGGGGAAAAAATATGAAGAGTTAAGTCATAAGATTGATAATGCTGTTAAATTTATGGGGGCTTGTGGTTTATCAAGTGACAAAGTACCTCAACTACATCAAACAACTATCTTCTCTTCTCATGAAGCGTTATTACTTAACTATGAAGAGGCATTGACAAAAAAAGATTCAGAAGTAGATAACAAATATTATGATTGTTCAGCACACATGCTTTGGATTGGTGATAGAACTAGAGATTTAACAGATGCACATATAGAGTATTTTAGAGGAATTGCTAATCCTATTGGTTGTAAGGTTGGAACAACTATGCAAGAAGATGAACTTATTGAACTAATTGATGCATTAAACCCTGAAAATGAAGAGGGTAGGTTAAACCTTATTGTTCGTATGGGAGCAGATAAGATTCAAGAGTTCTTTCCAAAACTTCTTAAAAGAGTAAGAGATGAGGGTAAAAATGTTGTCTGGTCATGTGACCCAATGCATGGAAATGTAGAGAAGAGTTCAACAGGCTTCAAGACTAGAGATTTTAACAATATTCTTTCAGAAGTAGAGCAGTTCTTTGCTATTCATAAAAAGATGGGAACTGTTGCAGGAGGAATTCACTTAGAGATGACAGGAAATGATGTAACTGAGTGTACAGGTTCAGCCTCTTGTGCGATTACAGCAGATGATTTAGGAAGTCGTTACCATACCCAATGTGACCCACGACTCAATGCAAATCAAGCTTTAGAGCTTTCATTTAAAATTGGTGAGATGATTAACGAATAATTATTTTAAAGAAGAATACAAGTCCTAATAACATAGGGCTTTATGAATTATCTCTTAAATATTAGGAGACAAGAGAAAATAACGGCTCATATTTCTCTTCAATTTTATCTAAAGTCTCCGAAGCTACTTCAAGCCTTTCAAACAAGTTATCAATTTTTAGTTGAAGTTTTCCAATAGTTTGAGAAGCCTCTATCATAGTAGAGTTATCACCACTTTGTGAAGCTTTCATGAGCTTTTCATTTTCAGCCTCTAACTCCTCTTCAAGCTCCATAATCTTCTCTTCACAAAAATCTAACTCTTTTTTATGTGGAGCATTCTCTTTACTTCGTGCTTGAATGAGTGCAGAGCGTTGCTTTTTAATTTCAGCTTTACTTAGCTTAGGTTTTGTTAATTGTTTTTGTTTGCTTTGGACTACTCCACCTTCTTCTTCCCAACCTATCTTTTCTAAAAACTCATCATAACTTCCATCAAAATACTCAGCTCCACCTTTATGAAAGATAATCAATGCACTAGCTAATCGACGTAAAAGCATTTCAGAGTGAGTAACCATAATGGTTGAGCCTTTGAACTCCTCTATGGCTGTGCAAAGAGAGTCAATTGAGTACATATCTAAGTGGTTAGTAGGCTCATCTAGTAGCAGTAGATTAGCTTCTGTTGCTATAATCTTTCCTAACATAACACGGCTACGTTCACCTCCTGAAAGGACAGATATTTTTTTATCGGCTAACTCTCCACTAAACATCATTGTCCCACATATACTTCGTGTCTGGGCAATACCAAGTTTTAAGCTAACCGATGAAATTTCATCTATAATAGAGTTTTTAGTATTGAGCCTTTCAATGTTGGTCTGTCCAAAGTGTGCCATGGTTGTAGATGGGTGGAACTTTAACTCACCCTTTTGTAGTTTGAGTTCTCCTGCAATGGTATTGAGTAGGGTTGATTTACCTTTCCCATTTTTACCAATAATTGCTAAGGTTTTTCCATTTTCTAAGGCAAAAGATACCTCTTCAAAAAGCTTTTCATCTTCTTTATAGCCAAATGCTAAGTTTTTAACCCTTAAGTTTATTTTGGCAGGAGTCTCTTTGTAGTTAAAGTTGAATGCAAGGTTATTCTCACTCTCTAAACTATCCATCTCCTCCATTTTGTCAAGAATTTTCTGTTTTGATTGTGCCAAAGCTGCTGTAGAGGCTCTTGCTTTATTTTTAGCTACAAACTCCTCTAGCTCTTTACGCTTTTTCTCTTGATTTTGGCGTGTTTTTTCATAAGTCTCATCACTTAGAGCTAAGGTCTCATCATACTTTTTAGTATTGCCTTGAATAATTTGTAACGATTTACGCTGAATTCCCATGGTATGAGTGGTAACAGCATCCATAAACTCACGGTCATGAGTAATAAGAATCACTTCTCCCTCAAAAGAGCATATAAACTGTTTTAGCCAACGTAATGAGATTAGGTCTAAGTAGTTAGTAGGTTCATCTAGTAGAAGCATATTTGGTTCTGTTGCTAAGAGTTTTGCTAGATTAATACGAATTTGATAGCCACCAGAAAAGCTCATGGGGTCTTTTTCTAAATCTTCACTTGTAAAGCCCAGTCCAAACAGAATTTTCTCTATTTTATAGAAGTTATATTGTTCATCTTCACTTAAAACCAAAGAACACTCTTCTCTTACTGTAGGTTCAGTAAAGACTAAGTGTTGACGAAGTGTACCTATTTTATAGTTTTTAGGAATAGATACATCGCCACTGTCATGGCTCTCTTCTCCTAATATAATCTTAAAAAGGGTCGATTTACCTGAACCGTTTCGTCCAATAAGTCCTATCTTCTGATTGGCATTCATCTTTAGGTTAAGGTTTTTAAAAAGGGTTTGCCCACCAAAGCTTTTTGAAAGATTCGTTAGTTGTATCATTGTATTCCATTATTGAAGATATTATGGAATTATATATTACGTCGGCTGAACCGACGCATAAATAAGGAGAGAGGTAAGTTAGTTGTTGTCTTTTATTAGTACTTTAGCGTACATACCAGGGAAGACATTTTTATCTCCTCTATCAAAGGCAATACGCATCTGAATCTTATGAGTCATTGGGTTTGCTGCTGGAACAATGGCTTTAATAATACCAATGGTACTATACTTAATAGATGGAATTTTAACAATAAGTTGTTGACCAATGGAGACTTTTGCTATGATACTCTCTGAAACAGAGACATGGATTTCTAAGTTTTCAGTGTCGACCATCATAATTGTAAGCATACCAGGCATAATCATATCACCAACATTAATATTTCTTCTTACAATAACCCCTTCAGAGGGAGCTTTCATCTTAAGATAGTTGAAAACACTAGCTAACTGTTTTACTTTAATATTGGCTTGTGCAACCATAACCTGAGCTGAATCTAACATTGCTTTTACATTTTCGGCTTGAGAGGTTAAATCATCTAAATCGCCAATAAGAGACTTTGTCTTAGTTCTTCTTTCTAAACTATTTTTTCTCTTATTGATATTTTCTAAACGTTTTCTCCAAAACTCAACAACAATTTTTGATTGTTCTAACATTAAATCAGCTTGAGATTTCATAATATCAAATTCTGCCGATTCCATTTCATAGAGTACATCTTCTCGTTTTACATGGTCTCCAACTTTAACATTAACTTTTTTAATATAACCCATATAACGGCTACCTATCATCTTCTGACCATCTGAAACTACCGTACCAGTTATAGTAATATCATCAGCATATAATAATGATATCATGAGTAAAAACGTTACAATTAAACCTTTTCTCATTCATATTTCCTTTTTTTTTGAGTTATTACCATTTACGTATTTGAACATGACATTTTAAACATTGTTGTGTAATTTTATTATAGGCTTGTAATGCTTCTACTGGGTCACCCTCTGCAAAACGCTCTTCAATATCTTCTGCTTTTTGTTTAATTTTCTTTTTAATTTTATTGCTCATTTTAATATTATTATTGAACCACTTTTCATAAATATCTTTAGTATTTATCTCTGATTCTGTAGGTACAACTTTAACAATAGTCTCTTTAAGTGTCTTTACCCCATCTTTTACAATATCAAGATTGTTATAGAAGAAACCTGTTTGAATATCTTGCATTGCTTGTGCCATTTTTTGCATGTCTAAAACTCTTTGGGCTTGTGTGTAGGCATTAAGAGAAGTAGTTGCCATCATAAATGCTGGTATTAGTAGAAGTTTTTTCATTTTTGTATTCCTTTAGATTTGAACTTATCAATATTATTA
>JALUKJ010000115.1 GCA_027056615.1 Campylobacteraceae bacterium
AATCAGTAGATAGTGTAAACAAGCAAACAAGTAGTATTGAAAATACAAAAAAGAGTCTTGAAAGTTTAGTGAACAGTGCCAAAAAGAGTGGAACTGCTTCAGCAAAAAGACTTGCTAGATCTATTATAAAAGATGTTTCTCAACATAAGATTAAAATTTTAAAGGCAGAAGATAAATTTGTTGAAATAGAAGTTCAACAAGGAGATAGTCTATCCTCTTTAGCTTATAAATATTATGGAAATTCATCTAAATACAACTTAATTTATGAACTGAATAAAGATAAGATTAATGATAAAAAGATAATTTATCCAGGTACTACACTTATTATACCTAAAATATGATACTTAAATTTAAAAGGAGAAAAAATGAAAAGAAATATTATGACAATAGTTGGAATGGGTTTAATAATAACAGGAGTTCAAGCATTGGCTGTTGATATTAAAATTACAAAAGAGTTAACATCAATTACAACAAAAGATAGAGGTAATACTGTTATTATTAAAAGAGTTCAAGAACCAAATAGTAAACGCAATAATGACTTTAATAACATACCAAAAGAGTGTCCACCATATTGTATTCAACCTATGAATATTGGTAAAGTTAAAACAGTAGGAGAACTTGAAGTTTTAAACTTTATTAAAGAGATGGAAGACAACACTAACACTTTACTTATTGATGCACGAAGTAGAACTTGGTATAAAAAAGGGACTATTCCAACTGCTATAAATTTACCTTTTTCAATACTTAAAAAAGACGGAAAATATATTCAAAAAATTTTAGCACTATTGGGTGGTAAAGAAATAGATAAAAAATGGAATTTTGATAATGCTCAAACACTATTAATTTTTAGTAATGGTGCATGGGATAAAGATGCAACTACAGAGATTAAAAATCTTATGGAGATGGGATATCCAGAAGATAAAATCTTATACTATCGTGGTGGTATGCAGATGTGGAACTCTGTTGGATTAACAATTAAATAAAAGGTTTTTTTAATGAAAAAGTTATTAGTCATAGCACTGTTAATTACAATATTAACATCATATATATCAGCTACAGAAACAAACAAACTCAATATGTATGCGTGTGGTGTAGTAAGAGTCTCTTTTATTCCAGAGTTAAATAAGGAATTTAGTAAAAAAAATAAAGTTAATATCTCTATCAATAAGAAAGGTGGAGATATTTTTGTTATTGAAGGTGTACAGAAAAAAGAGGCAGATATTGGTGTGGGGTGTAGAGCTCCATTAAAAAATGATAAAGAGAAAAATATATGGTCAACACAAGTTGCTTGGGGTGCTTTAGCATTTATTGTAAATTCTGAAAATAAAATTAATAATATAACAACAGAAAATATTAAAAAAATTTTAACAGGAGAGATAACTAATTGGAAAAAATTAGGAGGTGGAGATAAACCTATAAAACTACTTCTAAGAGAGAGTAAAAAATCTGGTGTAGGCTTAACTGTGAGAGAGATTCTTTTTAAAGATAAAGATACAAACCTATCAAAAAAAGCAGATTTTTTTAAAAGTTCAGGTTTTGTTAGAGACACTGTTATAAAAGAAAAATATGCTTTTGCTATTGATGATGTAGTCAGTTCAAAAGATATAAAGGGTTTAAAACTTTTAAAAGTAGATGGAGTAGAGCCTAATAAAAAAAATATTTTATCAGAAAAATATAAAGCACGAAGGGCTTTTTATATATATCTTGACCATAAACCAGATAATTTAGCAAAAAAATATATTGACTTTGCACTTAGTGATGAGGGACAAGCAATTATTTCTAAAACAGAAACAGCTAATCTTGAGGAGGCAATAGGAGAGGGTGATGAAGATAATCTAATTTTTCAAAATTTACAGTTTAATATAAAAACTAAAAACTAAGAGAACAACAGAACCCAAGAGATTGGGTTCAACTTCTAAAGAATTCTAATTATAATCCAGCTTCTTTAATTAACTCTGCTTGTGCATGATGATTAAGAGGGTCAAGCACTAACTTCAAATTCCCATCATTCATAATTCTATCTAATGAATAAAGAGTCAAATCAATTCTATGGTCGGTTAAACGATTTTGTGGATAGTTATAAGTTCTAATCTTTTCAGAACGAGCCCCAGTTCCTACTTGTAGTTTTCTCTGACTTGACGTTGCATCTAGCTGTTTTTGAAGTTCGTGTTCATAGACTCTAGCTTTTAATACTTTCATTGCTTTATCACGGTTTTTATGCTGTGACTTCTCATCTTGAATAGCTGCTACAATTCCTGTAGGAATATGTGTTAAACGTACAGCTGAATCAGTGGTGTTAACAGACTGACCACCACAACCACTTGAACGATAAACATCCATCTTAATCTCATTTGGTTTAATGTCAATCTCAACATCATCAACTTCAGGAATAACAGCAACTGTAATAGCAGAGGTATGTACACGACCTTGTGTTTCTGTATCTGGTACACGTTGAACACGATGAATTCCTGCTTCAAACTTAAGTTGAGAGTAGACACCCTCACCACTAATTTGAGCAATCATCTCTTTGTACCCACCTGCTGTTCCATCAGAAGAGGAGATAATCTCAACTCTCCAACCAACCTGCTCTGCATAACGCAGATACATCTTAAAGACATCTGCCACAAATAGTGCAGCTTCATCTCCTCCTGCCCCTGCTCTAAGCTCTAAGATAATATTTTTATCATCATTTGGGTCAGAAGGAATCATAAGCACTTTAATCTCTTCTTCAAGTTTAGGTAACAGAGGTTCAAGTTCAGAGAGTTCTTCTTTTGCCAAATCACCTAATTCTGCATCGCCTAGAAGTTCTTTATTCTCTTCAATCGCATCAGCTGTTTGAATATATTGATTTGCTTTTTCAACCAACGTGCTTAATTTAGATTGTTCTCTACCTAAATCGGTCATCTTTTTAATATCAGAAGCAATATCTGGAGAACTTAATAAGGTATTAATTTCGTTATAACGGTCTATAAATGGTTGGAGTTTTTCTTTAAACATAAGAGAACCTAGTTTGTGGATTTTGTAAAGATGTTTGGGCAATCAAAATGATTACCCCAATATAAAAGAAGAGGTGCTAACTATGCAGCGATTTTATTAACCATAATGTTAAGTCTACTTACTTTTCTAGCAGCTGTAGATTTCTTAAGGAAACCTTTGCTTACCATTTTATGGATTTGTTTGTTAGCAACTTTAAATGCTTCTTGTGCTGCTACTTTATCATTTGCCTCTGCTGCAACAGTTACTGCTTTAACAATATTTTTAAATCTTGTTCTGTAGTATCTATTTCTCTCTGTTCTTTTTGCTGTCTGTCTGATTCTTTTAATCGTTGACTGATGATGTGCCATGTAATAAGTCCTTTGTGTGGTACGTTTTGATATTAGCTCTTAATAGAGTCTATAATAATTTGGCGAATTTTATCTAAAAAACTCTTTGAACTCCTTTATAGCTATTAATAATCAAATATTTTTTGGGCAAATCAAGAAAAGAGAGCCTCAATTCCCAACAATATGAGAATAGCCCCTCCAAAATACTCAGCATGTCGTTGTAGATAACTACCTAATTTTCGCCCCAAATAGATACCTAAAAACGACAAAACAAAGGTAACAACCCCAATTACAGAAATAGAGAACCAAATATCAACATCTTTTTGTAAAGAGAATGCAAAACCAACAGCAAGAGCATCAATGCTTGTAGCAATGGCTAAAAGAAGAAGTGTTTTTGTATCTAGTCCATTTCCATCTTCATTTTCGGCATCTCGAATCATATCAATACCTAGATAGACCAAGATTGCAAAAGTAATGTATGGAGCATAAGTCTGAATATATTGACTCACATAAGCTCCTACAAAATAACCTATAAGAGGCATAAAGGCTTGAAAGAGTCCAAAAAATAGAGCAATTTTAATAGCTACTCCTAAAGTCATATCTTTATATTGGCTTCCATTAATAACAGAAACAGCAAATGCGTCCATTGCCAAAGCTATGGCAACAAGAATGAGTGAAAACATTATGACTCCTCTAATTTTCTATCTTCAAACTCTCTAAATTTTGCATAACTAAAAGCACCTATGCTCAAAACAATATAAAGAAGTAAAATAAAAAGTAGCTGTTCAAATTGAGTCTGATACTCATACCAAAGAATTAAACTTGCCCCTCCAATAAGCCCAACTATGGCAATAAATGCAAAAATAGGATGAGAATTTGTCGCTTTTCGTATCTTAAAATTAGCAATTGCCATAAGCAAAGAGACCAATAAAAAAGTGATACTTCCAAACTCTAAAATAAGCTGTAATCCACCAATAAAAATAAGCATTGAAGCTGTAAATGCCATGGCTAAGATGGCATTGGTAGGAATAAGTTTTTTACGTTTAGTAAGAACTTTAGGAAGATACTTATCATCTGCAATTCTTGCCATTTGGCGAGATGAACCAAACATTGTTCCACTAATTGCTGAACTTGTTGCCAATACAGCCCCAAAAATAACTAAATTTTCTCCTAATGTTCCCATAATCTCTTTGGCTCCACTTGCTAAGGCATACTCTTTATTTTTAATTAAATCTTCTAATGGAATAGCCAAAACAGAACCTAAAGAGATAATAAAATAGATAGATGCAACCAATATAACTGAAGTATAGATGGCTCTTGGAATATTTTTTTCAGGATTTTCCATCTCATTAACAGCATTGATAACCAACTGAAACCCTTCATAGGCAACGAATGTAACAGAAGAAACAGTTAAAATAGCTAAAATAGTAGAGTTTGCAAAATCATGTTGTAAAGTTGTAGCAAACACATGTAGATTTACTTTTGAAAAATAGATAAGAGCTACTGAGATGATAAATAAAATAAATAATTTTGTATAGACCATAACATCTTCTATCTTACCCATCCCTTTAACGCTCCAAAGATTTACCAAAGCAAAAAGCCAAATAATCCCAATAGCAACTGCTTTTCTAATCAGCTCATTATCAGCAAATTCAAACCCACTTATGCCATAAGAGGCAAAAGTATAAGCATAAAGTGCAAGTGTACTAATATAACCAAAAATCGTATACCACCCAATTAAAGAGGCAGCTAAGTGTGAGTCATTATAGGTACGTTTAAAAAAGGCATAAGTTGCTCCTTCATCTTTATAGTAAACACCTAATTTAACATAGGAGTAAGCTGCAAAAAAGGCTATTAGTCCCCCTAGTGCAATAGCAAATGGAGCTAAAAAACCAACCATAGAGACAGAGATACCTAAAATAGTAAAAATACCACCCCCTACCATACCACCAACGGCTATCGAAATAAGCTCAAGCAAACCTAATGACTTTTTTTGCATATATATATCCTAATTTTTTAATATGCAATTATATCCAACCAACTATAAATAAGTAAGAATTTGATATAACTACGTCATTAAAACATTTACCCCAAAAGGACACACTTTATGAGTTATGCCATGGAGACATTTGACCCAGAGATTTTTGATGCGATAAACCAAGAGTTAGAGCGACAAACCGACCATTTAGAGATGATTGCTTCGGAGAACTTTACCATTCCTGCTGTAATGGAAGCAATGGGTTCAGTATTTACAAATAAGTATGCAGAGGGTTACCCATATAAACGTTACTATGGTGGGTGTGAACATGCCGACACCGTTGAACAACTAGCTATTGATAGAGCGTGTAAACTTTTTAACTGTTCTTATGCAAATGTACAACCACATTCAGGAAGCCAAGCCAATGGTGCTGTTTACGCTGCTCTACTAAAACCTTATGATAAAATTTTAGGAATGGATTTAAGCCATGGTGGACACCTAACTCATGGTTCAAAACCATCTTTTTCAGGTAAAAACTACCAATCATTCACCTATGGTGTTGAACTTGATGGGTACATCAACTACGACAAAGTAATGGAGATTGCTAAAGCTGTTAAACCAAATATTATTGTTTGTGGTGCTTCTGCTTATGCTCGTGAGATTGACTTTAAAAAGTTTAGAGAGATTGCAGACGCAGTTGGTGCTATTTTGTTTGCTGACATTGCACATATTGCAGGTTTAGTTTGTGCAGATGAACACCCAAGTCCATTCCCTTATGCAGATGTAGTAACAACCACTACTCATAAAACTCTTGCAGGTCCTCGTGGTGGTATGATTATGACTAACGATGAAGATATTGCTAAAAAAATCAACTCTGCTATCTTTCCAGGTATTCAAGGTGGACCTCTTGTTCATGTTATTGCTGCTAAAGCAGTTGGATTTAAACATAATCTTTCAGATGAGTGGAAAACCTATGCAAAACAGGTAAAAGCAAATACAAAAGTATTAGCTGATGTTCTAATTAAAAGAGGATATGACCTTGTAAGTAATGGTACAGACAACCACCTTGTATTGGTCTCATTTGTAGGTAAAGAGTTCTCTGGTAAAGATGCCGATGCGGCATTGGGTTCAGCAGGGATTACTGTTAATAAAAACACTGTTCCAGGAGAGACAAGAAGTCCATTCGTCACCTCAGGTATTCGTGTAGGGTCTGCTGCGTTGACAAGTCGTGGTATGAAAGAGGCTGAATTTGAGATTATTGCTAACAAAATTGCTGATGTTCTTGATAATATTGAAGATAGTGAGCTTCATGCAAAGATTAAAGAAGAGATGAAAGAACTTGCTTCTAACTTTGTTATTTACGATAAACCTATCTATTAAATAAGCATCATCTTGAAAATAGCTATCTTAGATTTAGAGTTTTGTGTTAATCATTTTTATATTCAAAAGAGTTCAATTGTTGAAAAAATTATTTTCAACAATCGTACTTTCTATAGTAAATTTGAAGAAGTTAAAACAAATTTAACCTCAATTTTAATGCAACAACATCTAAATAATGAAATTACGTTAGCTGTTCCTCTCATTGAAGAGAGTAACATAGTAAACTATTTGGTTATTGAATATCATCAGGAGGATTGGAATCAATTCCATTCTCTACTAAAATATCTATTAAAAAGTTTAAACATTGACAACTACTCTTGCTATTTCAATAGTAAAAAAATGCTATTTCAACTCTTTATTCCAAGAGAAAATATCGCACTAGAAACAGCTTATAATCAAGTTGAGAATATTAAACATCATCTTGAAATTAAGTCAAAGAAAAGTTATAAAATCTACCCTAATAGATTTTTACCAAAAAATTATAATATAATTACACTTCCTACAAAGAAATTATAATTTTTTTGCACTAAACTCTTTTTTTTGTGTTATAATTCGTTTAAAAAAATGGAGACAACAACCATGGCAGACAAACTACATGACATCAAAATTGATGAACTAGACAGCCCTAAGAAGACCCCCCTTAAAAACATATTGACACTCTTAGCACTACTTTTTATTATCTTGGTAATTTCAGTGGTTATCACTAGACTTATTTTAGGTACAGATAGTGGTAAAGATGTTGAAGATAGTGCAAATACAGCAGGATTAGCAACAGAGGTTCAGACAGATAAAAATGAAAGCCTTACAAGTGGTTTAAGTAATGGAACAAAAGCAACATTAGCAGCAGCTACAGTAGCAACAACGGTTGCAGTGGCTTCAGGGGCAAAAAAAGTACCTGTTCTCTCTAATATTCTTGAAAGAAATAACAGCTCTCGTACAAAAACACCTTTAAGAACACATGCACCTGTTAAAGTTAAAGAGGTAAAAAAAGCTCCTAAAACTTATAAAACACCAAAACATACAAGTTCTCATGTACCTAAAGCAACTAAACATACATCTACTCATAAAAAAGAGTATTCAGATAAAGTTGTTGTTAAAAAACATGTTACTAAAAAACATTCAACTTTACATAGTGCTAGTTACCTAGGTGGAAAACAGAAAAAACTTACACATAGTTACTATATTCAAGTAGGTTCATACAAAAATACTAAAACTATTATTAGTAAAATTAAAAAAGAGAACTTCAATTATTCATTACAAAAAGTAAATGGAAATAGCGAACTGACTCGTGTATTTGTAGGACCTTTCTTTAGCTCATCTCAAGCAGCAAAAAATCTTTCCAAAGTAAAAGCTCATGTACTTAAAAATGCTTATGTAAAAAAGGTAACTCCTTAAGATGATAAAACAACTTCTCTTTGACCAACTCACTCCTGTTTCCATGTATGGAAAGATAAAAGAGCATTTCAAAGAGGATGTTACCATGCTTTTTGAAAGTGTGGTAAATACACCAGAGGGAAACTTCTCTTTTATTACTATTGGGGCAATGGAGCGTGTTGTTTATAAAAACAATGAAACACTCTATACCAATATAGATGGTAAAACTACTAACCTAGAGAGTGACCCTTTCAGTTTTCTTCAAAATTATTATAACAATCTTGATAAAAAAGCATTTCAAGAGAGAGCAGACCAAGTTGGTTTTGCCTTTACCGATGGTTTCATTGGCTTTATTGGTTATGATATGGTTAAAGTTTTTGAACCAACACTTAAATCGACAATGGATAACCTTAATGACCCACTTCAAACACCTGACCTTGACTTGGTTCGTCCTTCTATTCTACTCGCTTTTTCACATAAAACATCAAAGTTAACAATTATTCAAAATGATGAAAAATATACTCATGCAATAGAGAAGATAGAAACTACTCTAAAAGAAGCCTCAAAACCTCAGGAGCTAAAAAGAGCTAAACTTGATGGAGAAGGAATATTCTCTATTGAAGAGGAGCGTTTTAAAGAGATGGTAGTAGAGTCAAAAGAGTCAATTAGAGCAGGAGATGTTTTCCAAATTCTTTTAGCTAATCGTTATACACAAAAAGGTGAAATTGACCCTCTAAGTTTTTATCGACTTTTACGTTCAAAAAACCCCTCTCCTTACCTCTTTTTACTTGACTATGAAGATTTTTCTATCTGTGGGTCATCGCCTGAGGTTATGGTTAAGCTTAGCAATGATGAGATTCTGCTTCGCCCTATTGCAGGAACAAGAAAACGTGGAAAAACTCTAGCAAGAGACAAAGAACTAGAACTTGAAATGCTAAATGACCCAAAAGAGTGTGCTGAACATCTGATGCTCATTGACCTTGGGCGAAATGATGTTGGACGAGTAGCAAAAACAGGAACAGTTAAAGTCACCGATATGATGCGTGTAGAGCGTTATAGTCATGTTATGCATATGGTAACTGATGTTGAAGCGACTATTGCTAAAGACAAAGATATGTTTGACCTTTTCCGTGCTACCTTTACAGCAGGAACTATGACAGGAGCCCCTAAGATAATGGCTATGGAGCTTATTGCACAATTTGAACAGCTAAAACGTGGTTTTTACTCTGGCTCTGTTGGGTACTTTGCTTTTAATGGAGAGATGGATAGCTCTATTGCAATTAGAACAGCTCTTCTTAAACCTGACTCTATTACATTACAAGCAGGTGCTGGTGTGGTTGCTGACTCTGTTCCTGAATTAGAATATCTTGAAGTTAAAAATAAATTAGGGGCTTTATTGGCTACCATTAAAGATATGGAAAAACTATAGTTTTGTAGGTTCGATTTTATCGAACGTGATATTAGCGTTTAATCTTCATAAATATTATTTTATATTTTGGATTTTGTTTTGACGTTCGATAAAATCGAACCTACATAGGATTTAAGATTATTTTAATAGGAATTTTCATGCAACTCTTCAACATTTTTGGAAACCCTGTCTCTCACTCAAAATCACCTCTTATGCATAACCTAGCCTTTCAAGGCCTAGGATATAATGGAGTCTATACACGTTATAGACTAGAAGATGGCTCACAACTTCGAGAAAAATTTTTTGAACTTGGTATAAGTGGAGCGAACATTACAGTTCCTCATAAAGAGTATGCTTTTAAAGCTTGTGATGAACTTGATGAGTTTGCACAAAAAGTTGGCTCGGTTAATACAATTGTCAATAGAGATGGAAAACTATATGGCTACAATACAGATGCTACTGGATTTTTAAAAGCCATTTCAGAGTTTAAAGAGATTAAAACCGTTCTTTTTTTAGGGGCTGGTGGAACAGCACAGTCTACGTCTATTGTATTGCGTGATGCAGGATATAAAGTCACGCTTTTAAACCGTAGTCCTAAACGTTTAGAGCGTTATAAAAAAGAGGGCTTTAAAACCTTTACTTTTGAAGATTTTGAGATGAATGAACATTTTGATTTAGTCGTCAATATGACCTCAGCAGGGCTAGAAGATGACTCTCTTCCTTGCCCTATTGAGATTTTAGAAGAGGTTGTCCTATCTTCAAAGGCGTGTGTTGATGTTATCTACGGTAAAGAGACACCCTTTTTAAAATTTGCAAAAAACTATAACAAACCAACTAAAGATGGAAGCGATATGTTACTATATCAAGGTATAATTGCATTTGAATATTTTACCAACCATCAATATAGCTTTGATGAGATTAAACTATATATGCAACAAGCATTTAAATTATAAAGGGAAAAATTATGCAAGAGATTTTTGACCAATATGCATCTTTTATTATTTTTATTCACGTTCTATCTGCCATTGTATGGGTAGGAGGAATGATTGCTATTAGACTTACTGTTCACCCTAGTCTACAAACTATAGAGAGTCCAGAAATAAAATTAGGAAAAACTTTAGAGATTATGAAACGGCTTTTAAATATGGTAATACCTATGGTTATTGCACTTATTATTACAGCTGTTATTTTAGCTATTGGGGAAGGATTTGATGGAACACCTCTATACTCAATAGTTATTGTCAAAGAAGTTATTTGGACACTTATGACAACTATTTTTATTGTCATATATATCAAACGTATTCAAGGCGAAAAGCTCTTTAAACAAAAAGAGTTTGCCAAAGCAAAAGATAGTATAAAGCTCATTCCAAATCTTTTACTCCCTATCAATATCTCATTAGGATTAATAGCACTCTACTTAGGTATTACATTAAGAGGGTTTTGAGTTGTGGAGTTTAACTCCATACTCTCAATCGTGAACTCTTCTCTAGGGTATATAGTAACTATATACCCATCTTTAACTAACTTATCCATACCACCAATCAAATTAACAACATGGTAATCAAGCCTATTTCCTAATAAATTAGAAATTAACTTAGTTCTACTTGAAGTATTACAAATAATAGCAAACTGTTCATTTTTTTTGACAATTTTATTAAGCTTATTGATAAAATCTTTTACATTATAGTGAGACTCTTCATCAAAAAAAGTTAGAAGATAAGCATTTTTAATAATGCCCATCTCTCTCCATTCACTTTTAGTTCTAATATCTATTATTTTCATCTTATTTGATTTTACAAAATCAATCGTTACAGGTAAATTTGTTACTTCTGCTACAAGCAGAGTAGCAAAAAATAGTAATCCAAACACTGTTTTTTTCATTAACATATTATCCTTGTTCAATTCTCTTTTATAAATGTTAACAAATAATCGTGAATAATTCGTAAAATCCTAATGTAAAAAGTGTCTTACTGTTGTAAAATAGAGTGAAATTCCATGCTCATTCGATGCTTCAATCACCTCATCATCTCTAATACTCCCACCTGGTTCAATAATTGCTTTTACCCCAGCTTCGGCTGCTGCGTCTATACTATCTCTAAATGGGAAAAATGCTTCAGAAGCCATCGCAGCACCACTAACATCTAAGCCCATCTCTTTTGCTTTTTTCAAAGCACATTGAGCAGCATCTACACGACTTGTCATTCCCATTCCAACAGCAACCATAGCAGAGTCTTTTACATAAACCACACAGTTTGACTTGGTAAGTCCTGCTACTTTCCACGCAATTTCTAAATCTTTCATCTCCTGTTCTGAGGCTGTAAGTTCTGATTTTTTATGAGCATTATGTACCTCATTATCACAGATACAGTCAGAATTTTGATAAACAAATCCACCATCAACATGTTTAAAGTCATGGCTATCTTTTGACATCACTAATTTAGTTCCACCTTGTGAAAAGAGTTTAAGACGTTTTTTCTTCTCAAATACTTCAAGAGCTTCATCTGTGAAATCAGGTGCCATAACTACTTCTAAGAAAATCTCATTCATCTTAGTAGCAAGTTCTTTATCTACTATGCCATTAACAGCTACTACACCACCAAAAGCAGATACAGGGTCGCACTTTAAAGCTTCAGTATACGACTCAAAAAGGGTATCTTTAAGTGCAAATCCACAAGGGTTACCATGTTTTACAATACAGACAGCATTTGCATCACCAAAACTAGAGGCAATCTTTAAAGCACCATTAACATCATTAATATTGTTAAATGAGGCTTCACCTTTAAGTTGTTTAAAGTTTTTCGTAAAATGGTTATCAAACTCATACAATGCACCATCTTGATGTGGATTCTCTCCATAACGTGTCTGAAATGCTTTTTTACCTGTAATAAACTGATATTCTCCAAATCCATTATTGAAACGTTTGTTCATGTAGTTTGCAATCATCGAGTCATAAGAGGCAGTATGTTCAAATGCTTTAATCATTAGACCTCTTCTAAACTCTAAACTATCTTCGTTTTTTTCTAAAGCTTCAAGTACTACATCATAATCATTTGAATCTGTAATAATAAGAACATCATTAAAGTTTTTAGCAGCTGAGCGTACCATAGTTGGTCCACCAATATCAATGTTTTCAATAATCTCATCAAAATCTTCAGTACGCTCAATGGTCTCTTTAAATGGATAAAGATTAACACAGACAAGGTCGATTCCCTCTACACCAAGCTCTTTAGCTTGTGCCACATGAGCTTCATCACCACGTTTATGTAAAATTCCACCATGAACATAAGGGTTAAGTGTCTTAACACGCCCTTCAAAACACTCTGGAAACTTAGTTACTTCATCAATCTCTATAACTTTTACACCAGCTTGGGAGAGTTTTTTAAATGTTCCACCAGTTGAAATAATTTCCCAACCCATTTTTTCAAGTCCTTGTGCGAACTCAACAATACCACTTTTGTCACTTACACTTAATAATGCTCTCATATATAACCCTTAAAAAAATTTTTGAAATTATAGCTAAACCTCTTAAATAGCTTGTTTTTTTTCTAAGTAGATTAAGAAAAAGAGAAAAATATTTTATCTTTTAATATATATAAAAGCTTTAATCTAGTATTATTAATTAAAGTTTGTTTT
>JALUKJ010000116.1 GCA_027056615.1 Campylobacteraceae bacterium
AGTTATCTCTTTTTATTGTATAGATATTTTTGTTATTTAACTCTAAAGAAGATATCTCTTTTGCTAACTTATTACTAATAACTTCATCACTATCTACAACAAATACCCAATCATATTTTGTATAGGTTAAAGCCTTATTTTTTAATGCTCCAAAACCTATAAACTCTTCATAGATAATCTTAGTATTATTAAACTTCTTAGCTATCTCTATGGTATTGTCAGTTGAACCATTATCTATAATTAAAACCTCTTTAAAAGAGCCTAAAGCAGATAATACACGCTCTAAATATTGTTGAGAGTTTTTTGTTAAAATAACAACACTAATTTCCAATTTTGAGTGCATTTTTTACCTTTTGATATATGTTTTCAGGAGATATATTAAATAGACATTCACTCTCTCCTCCTCTGTCATCACATCCTGCTAAGCCACAAGGAATACAACTCATTGTGGCTTGAAAGATATGGATATTATCATAATTTTGACTCAATTCAGAGTTTTTAGCATAGGTACTATTTTTATTTGACCAAGGTGACCAGATTTTATGTAAACTAGGACCAAAGATAGCAAAAATATGTTTATTTTGAGAAGCAGAAATATGCATATTTAATGTATCTGCACCAATATAAGCAACAGATAGGTCGCTAATAGCAATAAACTCTTCTAGGGAAGTTTTTGCAATTAAATTATGTAGATTTTTGAGTTTTGGTAAGCTTTGAGAAATATCTAAGTCAATTTGACTTACTCCACCTGTTACGACAATAGGTATATCTAAACGATTAAGCTTAGTTAAAAGCTCTTCTCTTAAGTTTTGAGGATAAATTTTATAATCATATTGTGCACTAGGATGAAAGATAATAAACTGTTTATTTAAAAAAGGAAACTTCTCTTTAAGAGGTGCTATTAAGTCTTTATTATAATAGGATTTAACCTCTATCTTTTGAGGTTGAATATTAAGAAATTGTAATGGAGTTAAATTTTGTAAAACAATATGTTTATCTTTGGCATAATATGAGTGAGATAAAAAGAGTTTTTTCCACCAATTTTTATTTATCTCATTATCTATAATTGAAATTGATTTTTTAGCTCCAAAAATTGCATATTTTACACTTCTATCATTGGCTGTTAGGTTTATGGTTAAATCATACTGTTTAAATATTTTTTTAAAAAGCTTAATCTCATTTATATGTTTCTCTAAACCCTTCCATTGGTAATCATAAGTATAGATATTATCAATTAATGGATTTAATTTTGCAATAGCCATAGTATCAGCATTAATAAGTAAATCAACCTTTGCAGAATAGTGTTCTTTAAGTATACGAATAAGAGGTTCAGTTAAAAATACATCTCCATTTGAACGTCGAATAATAATTAAGATTTTTTTAAATCGTTCCATGTAGCCCCTTTATATAAAATTGCACTAAATATTACAAATAGAAATGTTGTATAGTGTCCAAGAAGATAACAATCACTAAACATAATTGTAGCAAATAAAATAGGTAAAGCAACCATAGGATATTTCAAGTGATGATTATTATTGATTCCTAATCTTATTTGAATTAAAAGAAGGGCAATAAGGGCAATTAATGAAAATATTCCATTTTGAGCCCAAATAAACAAATACATGTTATGTGGATGAACACCTGTTGGAATATTTGGAGTCTCTTTATAGTGGATTTTATTGTATTCTGTCGGGTAATCACCCACACCAACTCCTAGAATAGGATTTTTTTGAATGAGAGTAAGACAATTTTGAGCATAAGCAATTCTTACACCTACACATGTATGTTTTTCATTATTATAATTAGCAGTATTGTGAATAGCCATATCGACTCTGGTTTTAAAAATATTGCTACTAGAGTAAGCTCCAAAAAAGATTAAAGGCAATCCAATTAAAATAATAGAGATAGATTTTAGATTAACTTTTAAAAATTGTAAAATAAGTAGAGCCATTAATATAAAATAAGCAATCTGTCCAGCTCTTCCACCTGTAATAAAGAGATTAATAGTCATGGTGATAATAAAAAAGATTGATACAAGACGAACTAAGATACTCTCTTTTCCTTTAAATAGATAATATGTAATTAGATAGATTGTAAAAGCTAAAAATGGATTGTATGAGATATGTGACATAAAAGATGTAGGGTCATCAATTGTAGCATTAAACATAGGTGGTATAAGTTCAAATTTTATACTATATGAGATAATTTCAGATAATGACATAGATAAAACAAATGTTTTAATTAATAGCTCTACTTCATCTTTTTTAATAAGAGACATAAAGATTGGAATAAAAAGTAAAATTGTCTCTTTTCTAACAATATGAAATCCCCAATTATGATTTTGAGTCCATAGAAGGCTTATAAAATAGGTAAAGAAAAATAGGTATACTAAAATTACAAAAGGATTAGTTTTTATAATATTAAGAGTCCCTTTTTTATCTCCTGTAAAAATCCATAATATAGTTAATAGTCCTAATAATATATTATTAATTGCAATAGAGTTAGGAAGTGTAAATATGAAAAGTATTAAAAATATTTTACGTATTTTATCTATATCTAAATTAGCTATTTTTTTTTCTATTTTTTTAATACCTGTCATTATAAAACTCTTTCCAACGCTTATGCATCCAAAACCACTGTTTTGGATTCTCTTTTATGACTCTTTCCATTGCTTGGGCTTGGGCAATGGTCATTACTTTTAAGTCAGCCTCTTGATTTTCTGTTTTTATACTCTTAATTGGCTCATAAATCTTAACAACATAATGTTCATAATCATCTGTAGATATAAAAGCAGGAACTAGGTCAATATCAAACTTACGAGCCAAAATAGAAGCAATAGGTGTATGATTTGCTTTATGATTAAAAAAATCTACTACAATAGATTGGTCAATATGAAGATGTTGGTCAACTAAAATACCAATGGTTTTCTTTTGACTAATGGCTCTTATGCACCCTTTCATTGCCCCTTTTTTATATACCATCTCTACATTAAAACGCTCTCTATTTTTTTTAAGAACTTCGTCCATTATATCTGAATCTAATTTTCTTCCTACTCCTACAAGGGTTAAATTAAAGTGAATAGCAACGGCTTGTGAGAGTAGTTCCCAGTTACCGTAGTGTCCTGTAACAAGTATAAATTGTCTATTTTCTTTTTGGTATTTTCTAATTATCTCTTCATTTTCAAAGGTGACATTTTTTAGGACTTGCTCTTTTGGCATATTGTCACGTTTTATAATACCAAAGGTAGTATCAGCTAAGTTAATAAAAGCAGATACTCCTATCTCTTTTTTCTTCTCTTTTGTTAGTTGATTATCAAATGCTAAGTCTAGGTTATTGTTAATAATTTTTTGATGCTTTTTACTAACAAAATAGGCAAATTTTCCAAGAGATTTCATTAAAGAACGTTCCATTGAGTGGGGTAGAACCTTTAAGAGAAAGGAGAAGATTTTGTAGAGTCCTAAGTATAAATAATCAGTCATCTAAAAGCTCCTTAGCCATAGTAGTTATTTCCTTTGGGTTTATATCTTTTATGGAGTAGTCATTTTTATCAAGTTTAAGTGGATTAACAACTGAATTAGATTTTAGAACTCTGTTAATCTTAGTTATATAGGTATTTCTATATTCAGGAGTATTCCCAAAAAGTGTAATAGAGGGAACATTTAATGCCCATGCTATATGGGTGGGACCTGTATCACCACCTATAACTAGTTTGGCTTTATGTATAACTGTTTTTAACTCATCTAAGTTCACTTTTGGGGCAATGATTATATTGTGGCTATGCTCTTTTAAAAATTGGGCTACAGATTTCTCCTCTTCATTTGCCCAAAGAACAAGAATAGTTTTATTTAGACTCTTAGCAATCTCTAAAAATAGCTCTTTAGGGTAGATTTTATTTTTTAGAGAAGCTCCTACTACAAAAACTATATAGTTCTTTATAGGTAATTTAGGGGTAGATTTATAGTATAAAAAAGGCTCTTTATTTAAAATATCTTTTTTAGTTACATCAATTTTTAAAGGTTCACAAAGAACTTTTATATTTCGTTCAATAGCATTGGCTTCATACGCTATCTCTACTTTTTGTTGATAAAAATAAGAAGCAACTCCCTCACGAATAGAGTTGTTTGAAAATCCTACAACTTTTTTTCCTAAGAGTTTAGAGGTAATAGCAGATTTAATAAGCCCTTGAGCGTCAATAACTAAATCATAACTATTTTTAGCATAAGATTTTATCTTTTTTATCTCATTAAAAATTTGTTTTTTAAACATTGGATGTTTATGAAATACTTTTAATTCACTTCCAAACAGAAACAGTTCATTGTCAAAATACCAAAAAAGAGGCTTAACCCCGGCTCTATCCCTTATTAATATCATCTTATTTTTTTGTTTATCAAAAATTACTATTGCAAAC
>JALUKJ010000117.1 GCA_027056615.1 Campylobacteraceae bacterium
AAATTATGCTCACTATCATCAAATAACCAACCTAATATATTTGAATGTTTAGTTTCTTGGTGTCCCATTCCTGTTATTTCAAGTATATTAAAATCCATCAAGTTGTTATTGATTTCAGATAACTCTTTTTGCAACTTATCAGCAAAAATAAAATCTTTAATTAATTCTATCTGTTTATTTTCTTTATTCATTTTAGACTTTCTTTTAATTTTTTAAATACTTCAACTATAGACTCCATTCTAAACTACCCACCAAAATTAGCCCGAATAGTAGCAATAGGCAAATACAACTTATTCTCTTCATTCAAAAACGGAGAAAACCCAAACTTTTCATAAAACTCTACAACACCATCTTTTGCGTCAACAATAACCATGGGAAAAGCCACAATATCACTAGCATTTAGAACTCTTTTAAGTGCGTCAATGAGTAACCAAGAACCAATTTTCTTATGCTTATATTTTTTATCTACAGCCAATCTAGCAATAAGAGCAGAGGAGTGATTGTTAAAGTGCTTTTTTTGTAATTTGGGTGGTAGTTTAGAGAGTTCTATGGTAGTCATTGTTAGTGTGTAGTAACCCACAATATCCGATGGATTTTCACTATTTTCTAAAACATAAGTTCGTGTATTGTCTTTTATCGAGTGTTGACTTACCATTGAGTGCAGATACTCATTAAGAGCATCTACTTCACAATCAAAAGCTTTTCTATTATGTCTTTTCTTATCAAGCTGAACCGTTTGCATATTAAAGCTTTATTTGACCATTTTCATACTCTTCAAAAGCCTCTTTTAGTTTAGAATGTATTTTAGGTGGTCTATCAAGTGCTTCTAAAAATAGTTCAGAGTCTTTAGCACTTAAACAGATTGTATTATTTGAAACAGAGGTATTAAAAGTTGGCTTATCTACTATAATATTTTCAACAATGCCATCTTTTAGATTTTGGAGTATAGAGAGTAAAAAATCTATATGGTTGCTATGAACATTTAATTGTATAGTTTGCACTATTGACTCCTTTTTTATCTTAGTATATCAAAAAAGCTTTAAATCCTCTTTTTATCAAAACATAGCAAGTACTTCTCAAATGCCTCAGTAATCCTTTCAGCCTCCACAAGCCCTTCAAAAAATATCTCTCCATCAAGTACGAGTGTTGGGTCTTTACTAATGCCTTTTTCAACTGCTTTAAGTGTGTCATATTCAAAAGTAAATTTTAAACGCAAAGGCAGATGTTTAATGGCACAACTTAAACGCTTGGAAAACTTTGCTGTATTTACTTTATCTCCATACAAAATAGCATGAAAGAGAGGGTAGTCTGTTTTATTGGCATTTAAAATTTCTCCATTACTCATTGTATGACAGGCTTCATTTTGCATTATTCAATCTCCTTAATATTTGATTTTTGAACTACTTTTTTATCTTCAATAATAAGAACTCTATCACACAATGGTAGCATAGCTTCATCATGTGTTACCATTATTACAGCTACATCTTGTTCAACAGCTATTTTTTTAAGCATTTTTACAACATCTACAGAGCGTTTGGAATCAAGTGCTGCTGTTGGTTCATCGGCTAAGATTATTTCTGGATTGTTCATTAATGCTCTAGCTATGGCTACTCGTTGGTTTTGTCCTCCACTAAGTTGGCTAGGCATGGCTATCTCTTTGTCTGCTATATCAAAATATTTTAATAGCTCTTTTGCTCTTGAGTGAGATTCTTTTTCATCTATCTTATTTGCTTGTGGTAGAAGAGTTAGATTGTCTATAATATTTAAAAAAGGGATAAGATAGTGTGCTTGAAAAATAAATCCAATCTTCTCTCTTCTGATTTTTCGTGTCTCTTTTGTAAGCCATCTGTTTTCATACACTTTTTCATCTCCTAACCATATTGTTCCAGAGTTTGGTTCATTAACACAGCCTATCATCATAAGAAGTGTTGTTTTTCCTGCACCACTTGGAGCGATTAGTGCTACAAGCTCTCCTTTATCAACACTAAAATTGGCATTATGAATAACATCTACAAAAGTATCACCTTTTCCAAAACTTTTATTTAGATTTTCAACTTTTATTGCCTGTTTTTTACTCATATTAGCCTCCTATTGCTGATGTTGGGTCAGCACTTATTACTTTTTTTACACCAATAAAAGAGGCAAAAATTGAAGCAATAACTACAATAATAAAAAGCATAAAAGAGTCAGATGATAAAAGCACTACATTTTTGGGAAACTTAGTATAGATGAGGTGAGAAAATATATTTCCAAATATAAAAGCAAGTATTCCAAGTATAAGTGTCTCTTCCACAATCATTTTTATAATAGTTATATTGGGTATTCCAATGAGTTTCATTATAGATATCTCCTTGATTTTTTCAAGTGTCATTGTGTAGATAATAAGCGAAATAATAATGGTGGCTACTACCACTAAAATAATGGTAAAAAGTCCAATCTGCTTAGAGGCTTTTTCTACAACATATTTTGTAAGTACATCTGTTTGTTGTTCTCTTGTATAGACACTTTTGTGTAGCCATTTGCTAAGCTCTTTTGCTGTTTTATCTACATTATAAGTTGGATTGATTGTTGCTACAATAGTATTGACTAGATGTGCATCTCTATTGACAATACCACGAGCTTTATCTGTCTGTACTCTTTTGTTTGTATAGGTAAATTGTAGTGTTTGGGCATCTTTTAGTGAAAGATAGACAAGTGCATCACCACCTGAAGCAACTGTACCATGTGTAATGCCTACAACAGTATAGATATCTCTTCCTAAATGAATTTTATTACCAAGTTTAAATCCTGTTTTATCTCCTACAACTATCTCATAGTGTTCATTTTTTAGTACTCTTCCTGCTATTAGTCTTTTAGGATTAATGGGGTTTATATCTCCATAAATATCATAACCAATAGCCATAACAGAGATTTGTCTATTGCCATTTAAAATTTGTAAATTTTGAAAGGTTATGGCTTCTGCTTTGTCTATTGCCTGATAGCCTTTTAGAGTATTTTTTAAATCTTCATGAACTCTTGAAGCCTCGGCAAATGGTCCAAGAGTGTTTTCTTGAACTACCCATAAATCAACATTTAAATCATCTAAAATTACATTTGCATCAGCAATCATTCCTCTATAGACACCCACCATAATAAGAACAATTCCAAGAAGCATACCAACACCCATAGCTGTTACAATAAACTTACCAAGTGTATGTTTAATGTCCTCTTTTGCAAGATGAATCATATATGAACTTTCATTCCCTCTTTAAGAGGTTTTTTTTGAGAATTTGGCACAATAATTTCTGTTTTCTCATCTATATTACTCACAGCTACACTATTTGGATTTTTTGCAATAACTTTTAGTTTTATAAAGTGTGCTTTAAAGTTTTGTAAAACCCATACACCAAGATTTTCACCTTTTTGAACAATTACTTTTGCTGGAATTATAGTAGCATTTTTGTAAGTATGAACCTCTATATCTACTTGGGCTTGTTCATTTATATAAAAAGGTTTTGGAATATTTATAAAACCTATATCTATCTCTCTTTCTAAAGTAACTAAATCACTCATTGCATCAATTCTTTTTACAACACCTTTATATGTTTTATTGGGATTTGAACGAAGTGTAATGGTTGCTTGTTGTCCAACCTCTATTTTTGAGCTAACTCTCTCATCTACTTTTGCATCTACCCATAATGTTTTTGCATTAACTATTTTAAAAATAGGAGTAGTTGGCAAAATAGTTTGTGCTATTTGGGCATTTTTTTCTATGACATAACCATCAATAGGAGAATATACTTTTAGTTTATCTATTTTTATTTTTATGGCATCAATATTTTTCATGGCTACTACTTTTGCACTTTTTGCTGAATTTATATGTGCTAAAGAGGCTTTTATGGACGCATCTATACTCTCTAAATCTGCTTTTGCTTTATCATATTCAGATTGTGACGCATAGTTTTGATTTTTTAGTTTTTTATACCTTCTATAAGTTATATTTAAAAGCCTTTTTTTAGCTTTTTGACTCTCTAAATCACTCTGAATTGCTTTAATATCTGCCTTAGCTTTTGCTAGATTTGCTTTGGCAATAGCAAGTTGTGCAGGAAGGTCAACTCCATCTATTTTAATTAAAAGCTTACCCTTTTTTACCCACTCTCCACTATCTGTATGAAGTTCTATAATTTTACCACCTGTTTGTGCAGTAATGCTATAAATATCCTTTGCACTTACATTTCCAATAGCTCTAACTTGCTCTTTAAATACCCCTTTTTTAGGAGTAATGGTTATATATGTCGTTTTAGGAATATAAACTTTGTTATAAAATAAAAAGGCAACAATACCAACTATAACAATGGTTAGAATAGATTTAATAAAAGTTCTCATAGAGTTTTTCCTTGAAGATATTGAAGTTTATA
>JALUKJ010000118.1 GCA_027056615.1 Campylobacteraceae bacterium
ATTATACTGAGCAAGAGAGGGGTTTAGGTATTGGGCTTCACGTGGTCAATAAACTCAATCAAGAGCTTGGAATTTTGATGAACATTGAGTCTAAAATTGGTGTTGGAACAAAAGTTAGTTTAGACTTTTCTTATATATAAGTTCAAAGGAGAAACCTTATGTCAAAAATATGGCTTTTGTTATTTCTATTAATAGCACCTCTTATGAGTGATATTGATGAGCTTATTGAGTCAATGCAGTCCGTCTCTGATAAAGAGCGTTTTAAGTTGATGAATCAATTTAAAGAGGAAGTAATTAACCTTCAAGAGGAGGAGAGAATGGAAGCTATGAAGAAAGTTATATCTATTACTAAAAGTAGCCATTCAGATAAAGTTCTTGATGAAGTTAAGAGAGCTGAAGTTAAGGAAAAAAAGACAAAAGAGGAAAAAAATTCTTCAACTAAAGAGATTGAAGATATTGACCATGATATTGAGAGTGCAGAAGTAACTGATGAAATTGAAACAGATAAGGTAGAGGATGAAGGTAATGATTAGGAAAATTGTTGTACTTTTATTATTAGGGTTAATCTTTCCCTTAGAAGCAATGAAAGACCAAGATTTTGATGGAGTCGCTGATAAGGTTGATGAGTGTCCAAATACAGCTTTTTTTGAAAAGGTAGATGCACATGGATGTACGATAGAGATTTTAACCCTACCAAATGAGATAGAGACATATAGTCTACAACTTCTTACTGGGTATGGTGTGATTGTTAATGAAGACCTTTTAGGACGTGATGAACAGAAGATAGAGACACTTAAGATGAGTTACTATCGTGACAATTGGAGTTACTCTTTAGGTTCTGGTTATTATCAATATAAAGATACAAAAGGTACAATAGATACGACGTTAAAGGTGAAAAAACGTTTTTCATTAACTCCTATTTTAAAATTTAGCTTAGGTGGAGGCGTAAAACTCCCTACTTATGATTTTCAAGGTAATAAAACAGACTATAGCTTTTATAGTTCATTAAGCTACTACCCTAAAAAATCCCTTTCATTTTTTGGAAACTATAGCTACACTTTTATACAAGATGAGTCTGTCAATTTAGAATTAAGAGATAGTGAGTATCTTTCTGGAGGAGTAGGGTACTTTTTTACAAAAAAGTTTTATGCTAATGTCTCTTTAAGTTTAGTAAAAAATAAATTTACTTCAGAACACCCTACGGAGTCTCTCTCTTCTACACTTTACTGTAAATTTAATAAAAATTGGTTCTCTTTAGTTAATTATAATCAAGAAATAAAAGATGAAAGTACACATCGTACATATACAATTAAAGTTGGTTACAGAGTTTGGTAATTAATGTTCCGTTAATACTTTGCTAACAGTCTGATAATGCTTCTTATCTTATAATAAGATATTAAGATAAATAGGAGTTGAAGATGAAACCAATAAGCAAGTTAAGCCCTTTTTTAATAGCAATATTATTTACAGCCTGTGGTGGTGGAGGGGGAAATACTCCCTCTAATAATGGAAATAGTTCTGAAAAGACAGGCTTTTTTATTGATTCACCTGTTAAAGGTGCAGGGTATATTAAACCAGATGGAGAAAAAGATGTAACTGATTCTAAAGGACGCTTTAGATATATAGTTGGGGAAAAGGTCAAATTTTTTATTGGTAAATTGGTCTTAGGTGAAGTTGTTCCTGAAGCAAATGGACGAGTAACTCCAAAGCTATTAGCCAAAGGAGATAAAACAACAGAGAGTTTACTACTTCGGACACTTCAGTCACTTGATAGTGACAATAATACCTCAAATGGTATCAATTTAGATAGTAATTTAACTCATGAGTTAGATACAACATTGAACCAAGAGAGACAATTTCAAGATTTTAATGAAAATGCACTACTTAACTTAAGACCAATCAAAGAGAGAGCTGACACAAATGGAGATGGTCATCTTGATATTAATTCCACAGAAGCAGAGATACATTATAATAATTCAATTCAAGAGTTTGAGCATGAACATAATTCTAACTCTAATGAAGGAGATGAATATGAAAATGGTGGAGGAGGTTCTACAGGAGATAATGAAGATAACGATAATAGTTCCAATAACAATGGAGGAGGAATAACCACTACAGGAGGAAACAGTAACAAAACCTACATGCTAACAGCATGGAATGACTTAGGAATGCACTGTATGGATGGAAATGATTTTTCAGTCTTTTCTATCTTGCCACCTTATAACAATCTTCATGCCCAACTCAAAAATAAAAATGGAAGCTTAGTCACTTCAGGTGTAACTGTAACCTATGAGTCAGTTAAAGGAACTGATGGAAAATTAAACACTTCAAGTACCGATAAAACAAACTTTTGGAACTACTCTAAAAAACTCTTTGGTGTAACATTATCAACAAATACAGGTTTAACAGGACTCAAAACTCCAAGCATAACACCACAAGCAATGAGTTTTGATACTGCTAACCAATGGTGGAAAGCAGAAGGGTTACCACTAACTCCATACAATGATGATGGAACAAAAAATTACTATCCAATGATAAAAGTAACAGCTAAAGATAGTACTGGAAAAGTACTTGCAAGTGTGAATACTGTCTTACCAGTTAGTGATGAGATGGATTGTAAACGCTGTCACGCAAGTCAATCAGCACCAGATGCCAAACCAAATAGAGGATGGGTAAATAGTACCGACCCAGAGAAAGACTTTAAACTAAATATTCTACGTCTTCATGATGAGCGAATGCCAAATGCTGTTAGTGATAACCTCACAGCTCTAAAAGCAAAAGGCTATAACTATGATACAAAAGGACTAGAAGCAACAGTAGCAAGTGGAACGCCAATTTTATGTGCTACATGTCACTCTAGTAATGCCTTGCCAGGAACAGGTATCATAGGAGTTAAGCCATTTACAACGGCTATTCATGCTTATCATTCACATGTAGAAGACCCAAATACAAACCTATCACTTAATAGTAGTAAAAACAGAAGTACATGTTACTCATGTCACCCAGGAGCAACAACCAAATGTTTAAGAGGAGCAATGGGTGATGCCAAAGATAGTGCAGGAAACAATGCAATACAGTGTCAAAGTTGTCACGGTAATATGGCAAATGTAGGAAGCTCAAAGCGTCATGGATGGTTAGATGAACCAAACTGTCAAGCGTGTCACCATGATGGGAAACGAGAACTAACAGCAATTAACCCAACAACCAATACATTAAGAAATGCAGTAGACACAAGATTTGCAACCAATCCAAATACTCCTGCAAAAGGATTTAGTCTCTATAGATTTAGTAAAGGACATGGAAAGTTACAGTGTGAAGCATGTCATGGAGCAACTCATGCTATCTACCCTGCTCATCAAGCAGACAATATTGCTTCAACACAGATACAAGGACACACTGGAACTATAGCTGAATGTAGTGCTTGTCATACTACTGTACCAAACACCACAACAGGTGGACCACACGGAATGCACCCTATTGGGCAGAGTTGGGTAAGAGGTCATAAACATGTAGCTGAAAGAGATGCTCAACAATGTACAGCTTGTCATGGTAATAATTATAGAGGTTCTGTATTATCTAAAATGTTCACTACTAGAACATTATCAGTAGAACATGGTAGTAAAACATTAGCAAAAGGACATAAAGTAAGCTGTTATGATTGTCATAATGGACCTAGTGGAGAGTAAGGTTTATAATTAGTATAGGAGTGATAATGCAAAATTTTTTAACCATTTTAGAAAAAAGAACATTTCTATTAGCCAATATTAGCTTTGCTACATTGGCTTTTGTTTTGCTCTTCTTTACTGAAACAAGTTACTATCTTCTTATTTTACAAACAGGTATTGTGGACTACTTTCATTCAGATATAACTCAAATATGGATGATACCTCTTGGGGGTATTTTAGGTATTTTAACTATTGTAACAGTTCAAAACCGTTCTTTAATAGTCTCTATTGCTCTTGCTTTTCAGACACTGTTAATGTTTCTATACCCACACTTCAATGGCTATATGCTCTTTATCTTAGGATTTTTAAGTGGTTTAGTAGCTCCCTATCTTATTTTTCAGTTACAAACTCTTAATGAGATAGTGGTCATCTTGGCACTTGCTTATCTTTTGGGTACATTTGCCATTAATATTGCACCCGAGCAGAGAGGGGAACTGGCAATAGTTTTAAGTTTGGTTGCACTTTTTGCGTCCTATTTTGTAATACCAATATCTAAAAAAGATAGTGAGATAGAGTTAAAACCCTATTTCACTATCTTTTTTTGGTTGGTACTAGATGCAACACTATTTGAGAGTTACTAAAAATAGCACAAAATAAACATTTTGCAATATCTATACTCATATATTAGGATATAATTATGAGCAAGTAACCCTGAATAATAAATTAATATA
>JALUKJ010000119.1 GCA_027056615.1 Campylobacteraceae bacterium
ATTAATAATTAAATATAGGAGAGAATAATAATGAAAAAAATTGCACTACTAATTTACGTACCTGTACTTTTAATCTCAGGTGAGTTGAAGGATTCTTTAATAGAAGCCAAAAAAACAAATAAGCCATTAATGGTCTATGTTATGTCAGACTCTTGTGCGTATTGTGAAAAGATGAAAAAGAGAACACTTAGTGATGAGAGTGTACAGAAGAACATACAAGATTTTATTTTTGTAAAAGCAGATAAAAACTCTAAAGAGGCTAAACAGTATCTACCTCAAACGCGATACACTCCAACGACTTATTTTATCTCATCAAAATTTAAAGTAGTCAATACAGTTAAAGGCTATTTAGGAAAAGATGATTTCAATTTGTGGATTAATGACTCTAAGTCAAAGTTAGGAATATCTACAAGTACAGCTAAGACTCCTTCACATATCTCTTCAACCAAGAGTGAAAGATGGTTCTATGATGTTGCGTCTGCTGAAGATTATGCTAAACAAGTTGGAAAAAATGTTATGGTTTATGTAGAGAATAAACGTTCAAAGTGGTCTAAAAAAATGCGTACAGAAACACTTTCAAGTAAAAAAGTGAAAGATGAGTTAAAAAACTTTGTATGGGTTAAACTTCAAAAGGGAAGTTCTGAAGCTAATGCTTACGGATTAAGTCCAAAATTAGCACCAACTGTATATTTTAGAAAAGCAGATGGAGCACCTTTAGCTGAAGCAAAAGGTTACTTTGGTGTTAAGAATTTTATTTTATGGATTAAATATGCAAAGAGTAAACTATAAGGTCAAAATTTGACCTTATAACTATATCCCTGTGTTACATGTGGCAATGTTGCCACTTTGCATTCCTTTTTTAAACCACTCAACTCTTTGAGCTGATGACCCATGTGTAAATGAGTCAGGAACAACATAACCTTGTGCTTGTTTTTGTAAAGTATCATCCCCAATTGCTGAAGCAGTATTTAGTGCCTCTTCAATGTCACCCTTTTCTAAACTTCCAAATAGTTTATCTTCATAATGCGCCCACACTCCTGCATAACAGTCTGCTTGTAACTCCACTCGAACTTGTAGTTTGTTTTGACCTACTTGACCACGAGCTTGTTGCTTCATTTTTTGAACTTTAGATAGAGTTCCTTGCATATTTTGAACATGGTGACCAATCTCATGAGCTAAAACATAGGCTTCTGCAAAATCTCCACCTGCTTTATATTTTTTTTGTAACTCATCAAAAAAACCTAAATCAAGATAGACTTTTTGGTCATTAGGACAATAAAATGGACCCATCTGTGCAGATGCATGACCACACCCACTTGTAGTTGAACCTCTATAAATAACTAGAGTAGGTTCTTTGTAAGTTGCACCATGTTCTTTAAATATTTTTCCCCAAATTTTTTCGGTATCTCCTAAAATAGTGGATATAAAACGTTTTTGTTTATTATCCGATACTGTATTAACTTTATTAACCGTAGCCGAAGAGCTACCACCACCTGTCATAGAAGAGAGAGGATTATACCCTGAAAAATATGCTACAGCACCTATTGCAATAATTGTCCAACCAAATTTTGTTTTTAATAGAGGTTTAACAATAGGCCATAAAAACATAATAGCTCCCATAGAAGGCATACCCCGTGTTCCTCCTCCATCACCAAATGAACTACTTTGACTACCACGTCTATCTTCAACATTACGACTCTCGTCTCTATCTTCCCATCTCATTAGTACTCCTAAAAAATTTTAACAAATTATATCACAAGTAAAATTTGACTACAATATTAAAATTATTAACAGTAGTTAACAGTTGAGGAGTTCTATGTGTCATTAGCATTAGCAAGAAAGTATCGTCCAGTAACCTTTGATGATTTAATTGGTCAAGAGGCTGTCTCTCAAACCCTATCAATGGCATTAGATAGTGACCGACTTTCTCACGCTTATCTCTTTTCAGGTCTTAGAGGTTCAGGTAAAACTTCAACAGCACGTATTTTTGCTAAAGCACTTCTTTGTGAAAAAGGAGCTACTTCTCACCCTTGTGGTGTTTGTGAACATTGTGTTATGGCATTAGAGTCACGACATATAGATATTATAGAAATGGATGCTGCCTCAAATCGTAAAATAGATGATATTCGTGAACTGATAGAACATACAAAATATAAACCCTCTATAGCACGATACAAAATATTTATTATAGATGAAGTACACATGTTAACTAAAGAGGCATTTAATGCACTTCTTAAGACACTAGAGGAACCCCCTCCTTATGTTAAGTTTATCTTGGCAACAACAGACCCTCTAAAACTTCCTGCAACTATTTTAAGTCGTACTCAACACTTTAGGTTTAGAAATATTCCTCAATCAGTTGTAGCAAAACATTTGGCACATATTTTAAATTTGGAGGGAGTTGATTATGAACAGAGTGCATTAGATATTATTGCTCGTTCTGGAGCAGGTTCAGTACGTGACTCTTTAACCCTTTTAGACCAAGCTATTGTATATTCCAAAAACTTTATTAACGTGGCAACGGTTACTCGTATGTTAGGGATAATTGAACCCTCAATGTTAGAAGAGCTTATTAACCATGTTTTAGAGAAAAATAAAAGTAAAATTTTAGATTTTATTAATTCATCTGTAGAGTTTGAATCTGAAATGGTTATAGATGAGTTAATGCTTTATCTAAAAGATATACTTCTTAGTGGCTCACAGCAGATTAGCCCTATGATTATTGAGCGTTTTTTTAGAGTTTTGGCAGAGTCAAAGTCACTTTTGAATATGGGGGCTGATGGACAGTTTGTTCTTTCGTTAACCCTCTTTAAGATGATGGAAGCATTGCAGATAAAAGATATTGATGGAATGATTCGTACGTTAGAGAAGGAGCTTTCAGGAGTACAACCATCTTCTGAACCTATAGTAAAGGTGCATAGAGAGGTTATTGTGCAAGAAGAAGCACCTAAAGTAGAAGAGGTAGAGCCTATTCAAGAACCAATTTTGGAACAGCCAATTATCAAAGAGCCTATTATAGAAAAACCTCTCGACAAAGGTACTAAATTTTTTGAAGCACTTATTGATAAGATGTATGATAGAAATTATGAGCTTGGTGAATGTTTTAAATATAGTATAAAGTATATCTCTTTTGATAACAATATTTTAACATGGGAATCCTCAGCAACACTAGAGCAGAAAACCCTACTTAAAAATAACTGGATAACTATTAGAACATTTGTTCAAGAGATTTTTGGATATGAAACCAAAATCAAAAATGTTCCAAAGGAGTTACCCTCCAATGTAAAGGTTGATAGTGAAACATTAGCGAGGCTAAAGCCGTCGGTTCCATATATACAATCTTCATCTTCGGAATTGGAGTGTTTACCCCCGAACAACTATATAGAAGAACCCATCTCAATGATAGAAGATGAGCTATTAAATCAGCCTAATTTTAAGCAACAAAAAGTGGAAGATGAGATGCCAATGAAGAGTTCATGTGTAGCTCCTGACGATGGTGGAACAGAATCTGCTAAAGAGAAAGATGAGAGAACTATTTTAGATGAACCAATGGTGGCAAAAGCGTTGGAGTTATTTTCTCCTAAAAAAGTACGAGTTAAACGGAAAGGATAAATAAAAAATGACTCAAGAAGAAAGAGTAGAAAAATTTGAACAGGAGTTACTTCCAAAGGTAAAAGATGCCTTTGTAGAGGTTATGAATCATATAGAAGAGAAAAAGTTACCATCAGCATATTTGGCATGTTTGAGTAGTTATATTGAGAATTTTGTAATAGGTAAAGCCATAAAGTGGAAAGAACACTGTGAAGAGTATGGGGTTAGAATGGATTTTTCAGAGTTAAGAGAAGCGTTAGAGAAGATAGCAAGTTTAGATAAATATGTTAAAGAGTTTAAATAGACAATGCTTTTAGCCGATATAGGAAATAGTAGAGTTCATATATATAATGGTGATGAGGTTGTTCATCTATCTCATAAAGAGGCAATTGAGAAGTATGGTAATCAAGAAATAAAGTATATTACAGTAAAACATCAACTCAAAGAGCAGTTAGAGTCTTTAGAGAAGTGGGAAAACATTTCGGAACTTATACAACTAGATGGGCAATACTCAACTATGGGAATTGACCGTAAAGCATTATGTCTCTCTCATAAAACAGGTATATTTGTTAGTGCAGGTTCTGCCATTACCGTTGATGTAGTAGAGGAGGGTATTTATCTTGGTGGTTTTTTACTTTTAGGATTAAAAGCCTATATTGAAGCTTACGCTTCCATCTCCCCTGCATTAAAAACAGAATTAAATGCACAAATATCGTTAGAAGCATTACCTAAAACAACTCAAGATGCAATAAGTTTCGGTATAATCGCCTCCATAAAAATACTTATAGAAAAATATCAAGTAGATAAACAACTCTATATATCGGGTGGTGATGGTAAGTTTTTAAGTCAATTTTTTACCAATGCTATTTTTGATGAGACACTAATTTTTCAGGGTATAAAAAATGCGATAAAAAAGGATATAACCAATGTCTAACGCCCTAGACCTTTATGCTAAAGTAGAAGACCTCTTAGGAGTCAATGAAGTAACTCCTATTTTAAATGAATACTATTATGAAACCTTAGAGAAGATGAGCTTTAAGAGTCTTTTAGATGTTGGTTGTGGTTCAGGTGGTTTTTTGGAACAAATTTCCAAACTCTACCCCAATGTTCAAGCCAAAGGTATTGACCTTAGTAATGTTATGGTTGAGATGACAAAGAAAAAAGGGCTAAATGCTGAATGTATAGACCTCTGTAAAGTGGAAGAGAAGTATGAGGTTATTACAGCCATTTTTGATATGGTAAACTATTTAGATGAAAAAAATATAAAACGTTTTTTTCGTTGTGTAGAGGAGCGATTAGAAAAGGGGGGATACTTTATCTGTGACATCAATACCCTTTATGCTTTTAAAGTCATTGCTGCTGGTTCATATATAAAAGATGGAGATGAGCGTTTTATTACGATTGACTCAGATTATGTAGAAGAAGACAAAGAGTATTTTATGGACTTTACACTTTTTGAAAAAGTAGGAGAGTGTTTTAAGAAGTCGCAAGACTCTATTACTCAATACTTCTATACTGTGCCAGAGATTCAGAAGTTGACAAAGATGAAGTTAGTCTCTAAGACAACTATCTCTATCTATAGTCATGAGGCTGAGAAGTATTTTTTAGTTTTTAAGAAGTTACGATAGTCTATCTCGAAAATCCTCATATCCAAACTCTTTGACAACCTCCAATGACCCATCTAGTCGCTTAATTGCAATGCTAGGTAGAGGAACTCCATTGAAAGTAGTTGCTTTTACCATAGTATAGTGCATTTGGTCTTCAAAAACAATCTTGTCGCCAATCTGTAGAGGCTTATCAAAAGAGTAGTCACCCATAATGTCTCCTGCTAAACAGGTATTTCCTGCTATTCTGTAGGTGTAGGGTTTTTCTCCTACTTGTCCACTTCCTCTAATGTCGGCACGGTATGGCATAATGATAGTATCAGGCATTTGTGCCTCTGCTGATGTATCTAAAATGGCAATTTTTATACCATTGTCTACAATATCAAGTACAGAGGTTACAAGTGTTCCTGTCTCCCACCCTACAGCTTCACCTGGTTCTAGGTAGAGTTGTAGGTTAGGGTATTTGGCTTGAAAGTTATTTAGAATATCTATAAGCTTTTGGGTGTCATAGCCTTTTTTTGTAATATGGTGACCACCACCAAAGTTAACCCACTTTAATTTAGGTAAAAACTCTCCAAACTTCTCCTCAAAAGCCTCTAAAACTTTTTCAAGTGCCAAGCTATCTTGTTCACAAAGAGCATGAAAGTGAAGCCCCTCTATACTCTTTCCAATTTCACTTTTAAGTAATTTATCAAAATTATTAATAGTTGTTCCTAACCTTGAATAGAGACCACAAGGGTTATAGAGTTCAACAGGAGCTTCTGAGTACTCAGGATTGACACGAATACCTAAAGATAAATTAGGTTTAAAACTCTTTGCTAAAGCTCCAAAACGTTTAAATTGAGAAGAGGAGTTAAAAACTAAGTGGTTAGAGATGGTTGCTATTTCCTCTATATCTTCCTCTTTAAAAGCAGGGCTATATGTGTGTAGCTCTTTTTGAAACTTCTCATGTGATAACTTAGCCTCATAAAGCCCAGATGCACAACAGCCATCTAGGTATTTTGAGACGAGGGGAAAGCTTTTCCAAAGTGCGTAACCTTTTAGTGCTAAGAGTATCTTTACTCCTGTTTGCTCTTTTATATGAGCTAGGGTTTTTAGGTTTTTTTCTAGTAGCTCTTCTTCTAGTAGCCAGTAGGGGGTTTTCATGGAGGTATAGCCTATTTATTTTTATGATATATTCCTGTAGGTTCGATTTTATCGAACAAAAAATTGAAGCCTATAAAACAATCTGTTCGATGAAATCGAACCTACAGTTTTTGAATATTTATTCCTTAATTCATTGGCATTGCCGATACGGTGGGAACAAGACAAAATTTATTTTTTGTAAATATCATTTTCTTTTTTGTGTTTGGTTTTGATGTTCGATGAAATCGAACCTACAGGTAATATTAAATTATTATGGTTTTGACGGTGTAGTCGGGGGACTACACCCTACGATTATAAAACTGTAACGACCTTGTCTATATTGTTAAATATAGCTTCAACACGACTTTGCCAAAGCTCTCCAAACTCTTTTTTCTCTTCGGCAGAAGCAACTCCTTGTATAAGCTTACCCATAAGCTCTTGCATTTTTGGGTTACCACCAACACTACTTGGGTTATAATTTACAGTTACACTTTTACCTGTGTCTAGCCGTTTAAACTCCATTTGAGCTGGAATGTCTGCATTAAACTCCATAAGGTTATTTCTAGCAAATTTACCATTTAAGCCTTTAAATCCTGAGTGTTGGGTAGCTCCTGTAATCTGTGTAACTACATTAGCAATAACTCCTGCAACACCCTCTAATGGGTCATTTTTGAAACGTACATGTATATTTCCACGAATAGGAGTTTCATCTTTGTATAGTGCTTCTAATGCTTTAATTGTGCATAGGTAAGCACCAGAGACAGTAGGGCAGGAGTGACCTGCTGACTTAACAATATCTAAGTAGCTAAACTCTACAATTCCATCTTCAAAGGTTCCTAAAAAATCAGAAAGTGGGTCTTGTAGTTTAATAGTTGGTGTATTTTCAAAAAATGTTGGGTAGTTCATTATTATCCTTTATAGTTCTATAATTTTAATAACATCAGCAGTATAATTAAAAATCTTCTCAATACGCTGTTGCCAAAGTACTTCAAACTCTATGGCTTCACTTAATGTTGCTTCACCACTAAGAACTTTGCTCATAAGTATATCTTGTTTTGGGTCAATAGGAATAGAGCCTAAGTCATATTTAGCAATAACTGTCTTTTGGTTATCAAGTCTTTTATATCGTATATTACCTTCAAAGTTTTCATTGAACTTTAATTTTTCAATACGACTAAATTTCCCTTCTACTCCTCTAAATCCAAGTTTCAAAGTTGCTCCTGTAATATGGCTTGTTGCATCTGCCATAACAGAAGTAATATCATCGGTATAGTCCTTATTAAAAGCAACTTCAATCTCTCCTCTAATGGGTAGTTCATCTTTATAGAGTGCTTTTAAAGCTCTAAGTGTCATAAGGTAAGCACCTGTTACATCAGGACAAGAGTGACCAGCATTTTTAGTAATCTCTAAGTAGCTAAACTCTACAATACCATCTTGAAAAGTTCCTAAAAACTTTTGCAGTGGGTCTTGAAGTTTAATTGTTGGACGTGTTTTAAAAAAAGTTGGGTAGTTTAGTATCATTCTATTCCCTTAATAGAAGTAATTTTAACTATTATAGTTTAAAATAGAATTTAATATCTTGATTTGAGTCAAGATATTAAAGTCAATTATTCTATAATACTATAAAATTAATTAGAGGTTCTATATATGCTAAAAAAACTAATTTTAAAATTTGCCTTTTTTTTACATACCTCTAAACGTTATAATCGAATCAAAGATATTGTTAAAGATTTTTTGTTAAATCCAGATTATAAATATAAAAAGTATTTTGATATTTTTATGATTTTGCTTATTGTCTCATCTGTTGCTATTTTAGTTTATGAGGTAAAACATACTATGCCACCTTGGGTTGATTTTTTTGACCTATATGTAGTAACACTGGTTTTTACCATTGAGTATGTTGCACGAGTTTGGGTACATAACTCTTGGTCAAAAGAGATTGTTAAAGCTCATGGTGAAGCAAATTTTCTTAAAAAACCATTTTCACTTTGGGAAGCTAGTAGAGGGGTTTTCAAATCTAAAATTTTCTATCTACTTACTCCTGCTGCACTTATTGACCTTTTAGCTATTTTACCAGCCTATCGTCCACTTAGGGTCTTGCGTATTTTTGTACTGTTTAGAGTCTTTAAGCTTTTACGTTATACTAAAAGTATTCATCAGTTTGTTGAAGTTTTAGCAACAAAAAAGTTTGAACTCTTTACACTCCTTTTTTTACTTCTATTTATTGTTTTTACAGCAGGAATTGCCATCTATGTTTTTGAAGAGAAGGGTAATCCACAGATAACTTCACTTTTTGATGGACTATACTGGGCATTGATTACCATCTCAACAGTTGGATATGGAGATATCTCTCCTGTAACCATTGAGGGACGTGTTATATCTATGTTAGTGATTATATCTGGTATTGCAATAATTTCATTTGTGACTTCCGTGATTGTCTCCTCTTTTTCTGAAAAGTTAAGTGAGTTAAAAGATATTCGTTTAGTAGAAGAGATAAATAAACGAGATGAATTTATGATTTTATGTGGTTATGGTCAGATGACAAGAATGTTTTTAAAAAATTATGCTCAAGAGTTTAAAAATAATTATATCATTATCGAGAAAGATAAAAATAAAGTTGAAGATGCATTTAAAGAGGGCTACCGAGTTATTCATGAAGATGCAAGTAGGCATGATGTTATTTCTAAGTTTAATATAGAATATTCTACTATTACATTATTTGCATTAACAGGTAGTGATATATCAAATATTTATATTATTCTTAACGCTAAAGCCCTTTCAAAAGATATAAAAGTGATTGCACGTGCAACAAATGAGAGTATAGCATATAAATGTAGATTAGCAGGTGCTAATCATGTCGTACGTCCAAGGATATTAGCAAATAAAATATTACTAACAGCTATTATTCAACCTGTTATGTATCAAGCTATCTATGCTATTTTGACAGGTAAACATCTTGCACAGTTAGATGAAGTAATGTTGAGTGAGCATCAAAAGATGGTTGGTTTAAAAATTGAGGAGATTGATTTTAAACACTATAAATTACTTTTTATTGGTATTCAAAGAGGAGTAAAAGGTGAATTTGTTTTCAATCCTGATAAGCGTCGTATTCTCAATGACAAAGATATTCTATTGTTAATGGGAAGAGAAGCAAGTATCCTCTATTTTAAAAATTTGTTTCAAGGAATAAACTATGGCATATAAGAAGAGAGCTTTTATGTTTGGTTATAGTAAATCATCCTCCTTTGTTGCTCAGCAGTTAAGTTATGAAAATTTATATTTAACTTTAGTTCTTTCAGATGATGAAGCTTATAAAAAGGCTCAGGATGATGGATATATTGATATAAAGAAAATTGATATTACTAATGATGAAGAACTTAAAGAGTTAGAGGTGAAAGAGGATGACTACTTGGTTTGTGTCTTAGATGATAATCACTATAATGTCTTTTTAACTCTCTCTCTTCATGCTTTGTTTCCTAAAACAGTTATTATTGCACTTTCGGATTCTATGCATACTACACAAAAGTTAAAAATAGCAGGGGCAAAGCATATCATAGACCTTTATGAGGTTAGTGTAAACCGTCTTTATAACATTATCAATAAACCTGTAACTACAAAATTGATTGAGAGATTATTCTCTCCTAACGAGGAGTTCTCTTTTAAAGAGATAGTCATACCAAAAGGCTCTCCTATTGATGGAATCATGGTAGATAATTTTAATTTTGAGGAGTATAAAGTTATTATGGTGGGGATGATAGATAAACGCTTAAGTAACAAGTTTCTCTTTGTTACTTCAGGTGTTGAGAATCATTTTGATAGTGGTGATACGATTGTTTGTATTGGGTATCATGAAGATTTAGATAGATTTGAAAAATTTGTTAATAGGCTATGCTAAAATTGCTATCGAAGTAGAGTGAAAAATTCGCTATAATTTGAGCACTAAAATTCACTACAAAGGTAGTATATAGATGAAAATAGCAATTATAGGTGCAGGGAAATGGGGTCAGGCTCTCTATCATGCTTATAGTCAAAATAACGATGTTGTTATAACCTCACGTTCAACAAAAGATATTGAAAACTTTGTTTCACTTGATGAAGCACTATTTTATGAGTATTTAGTTATGGCAATACCTGCTCAAGCTGTTCGTGTATGGATGGAAGAGAATTTTGAAGATAGAGGACAAAAGCTTTTAGTAGCAGCAAAGGGTATAGAGACCTCAACAGGTGCTTTTTTAAATGAAGTCTATGGTGAATTTGTCTCGGCTGATAGATTGGCATTTATTTCTGGTCCTTCGTTTGCCTCAGAGGTTCAAAAGTCTCTACCTACAGCACTTATAATCTCTTCAACTAATTTAGAATTAGCCAAAAAGTTTGTTGAACTTTTACCATCATTTATAAAAGGTTATATAGATGATGATGTTGTAGGTGCAGAGGTTGCAGGAGCTTATAAAAATGTGATTGCTATTGCAGGGGGTGTTTGTGATGGGCTAGAGCTTGGAAATAATGCACGAGCAGCATTGATTTCACGAGGTCTAGTTGAAATGACACGATTTGGAGAACACTTTGGTGCTAGGGCTGAGACCTTTTTATCATTAGGTGGAGCAGGAGATTTATTTTTAACAGCCTCTTCTCAACTCTCACGAAACTATCGTGTTGGATTAGGCTTATCTAAAGGCAAAAGTTTAGATGTAATTTTAGAAGAGTTGGGTGAAGTAGCAGAGGGAATTCCTACCACCAAGGCACTCTATAATATTGCTAAAAAAGAGAATATATATCTACCTATTGCTCATGAAGTTTACAATATGTTAGAGGGTAAAGACCCTCTTGTTTGTGTTAAAGACCTACTATCTAGTTAAGAATCTTTTTAACACAGCTATTAATACGTCCACCATCGGCTTTGCTACCAATAGTTTTTTTAGCTGTCCCCATTACTTTTCCCATATCTCTCATAGAGGTAGCACCTGTAGAAGCAATAATCTCTTTTAGAACCTCTTCTAACTCCTCATCACTCATCTGTTCTGGTAAATATGTTTTAACAATAGCAAGTTCAGCTTTCTCTTGTTCTACTAAATCCTCTCTACCTGCCTCTTGAAACTGTTTCATTGCATCTTCACGCTGTTTAGCATATTTCATTAAAATAGCTTCAACATCAGCATCCGTTACATCTCGTCTTTGATTAACTTCAATATCTTTAACAGCTACTTGAATATTTCTTAAAGTATTACGTTTTTGAACATCTTTAGCTCTCATAGCATCTTTAATGTCAGATTTTATTTGTGCATTTAAATTACTCATATTATTTTCCTATTATTGTATAAATTCGCAGATATTATACTATAATTCATTATGAGTAAAATAACAATAGAAGAAAAGACCTTTAATTTAAAAGATATTAAGCAGTTGTACCCTGCTGTTATCATTAAAACAGGGTATGAAGATGAGACAACAGAGATGAGTTTAGAGTGGATTGAGGTAGAGTCTAAAGGTCGTGTTGATATTGTGGGATATGGAATCTATATTATCACTTCAGATGAAGAGAAACATGTTTTTAAATATGAAAATAGAGAGCAACTAGATGAGGTTATTGGTAAGTTGGCTACTCAAATTAACAAGTAGTAAGATTAATCTAAAATCCTTAGAATAAAGCCCTTTTCTAAGTAATATTAGTCTATTATATGACTCTTAAATATGGAGCAATTATGAGCAGTTTTCAACTAATTCTTTTTTTAATATCGGTAGTTATCTTTTATCTGTTTTTTAAACAGATTTTTTCAAGTTCTTATCCTAAACGTGGGGTTGATTTTGAAGCTAAACGTGAAAATGACCAAATTGGTGGTATAACAGAAGCCAATAAAAACTTTTCTAAACCAACACCTCAAATATCACGTCTTGAACAATTACTATCTATGGCAGATAGAGCATTAGAAAGAGAGGATTTTGTGGAAGCAGACAAAGCTTTATCTTCAGCCAATATTATAGAACCTGAAAATCAAGAGGTACTTCTAAAACATGGTTATGTATTGGTTAAGTTAGAGCGTCTAAGAGATGCTAAAGAGGTTTATGAAGAGCTTTTAAAACTAAATAAAGAAGAAGATATGGCACATGTTGCTTTAGCTAATCTGTTACATAGATTAGGTGATAATGAAGAGGCTAAAAAACACCATTTACGAGCAATTGAATTAGATAAAAACTATGCTCCTCACTACTTTAACTATGCTAATACCCTATATGATTTAGGTGAGAGACATAGTGCTTTAGAGCAGTATAAAAAAGCTTATAACTTAGATAATAGCTTAGAAGAAGCATCTAAAATGATAAAAAAAATTTCATAAGCAAAAAACACTAGGGGGAGTCGTTTATGCCTATTAATTATACTATTGCTCTTTTATTTGTTACTTTTCTAGTGACATATATCTACTCTAAATACAATTGTAAGCAGGAGTTAAAATCTTTTATGAACTCTTTTTTAGAATCTCAAGAATCTATTGCAGTAGTCTATGACTCAAAAGGTTTAAAGCTTATTAATAGAGAAGGTTTAGAATTTTTGGGATATGACTCATTAGATTCTCTTCTAGCTTCTCATTCAGATATTGTTGATTTTTTTATAGAAGAAGATAATTGTATCTCTAAATATACTTATGGAAAAAAATGGGTAGAGAGTATTTTTAA
>JALUKJ010000120.1 GCA_027056615.1 Campylobacteraceae bacterium
TGGATATGATATTCCGTCGAACTCAGGTTAAAAGGATAAAATAATGGAATATATAACACTTTTTTTAAATGCATTGATAAATTTAAGCAATGCAATGGCTCCCTACATTTTGTTTGGGCTTATTTTTGCAGGAGTTCTACATGAACTTGTTCCTGAGACATTGGTAACTAAACACTTGGGGAAAGAGAATATTTGGTCGGTTATTAAGTCAACAGTTTTTGGAATACCTCTACCTGTCTGTTCTTGTGGGGTTATTCCTTTGGCAACAAGTATTAAAAAGTCAGGGGCTTCAAAAGGGGCAACACTCTCATTTCTTATTTCAACACCCATTACAGGGGTAGACTCAATTATGGCTACCTATGGAATCTTTGGGTGGATATTTACTATTTATAGAGCAATAACTTCTATGGTTATTGCTATGGTAGCAGGAATTTTAACAAATCTCTTTGACAAAGAAGAAGAGAAACCTAAACCTGCTTTTAGTATGAATGCTTCAGCTTCAACTTCATTTGGTTTATCTCCTAAGGTAGGTTCTACCTCGATGTCTGCCCAAAAACCTTCATGCTGTAGTTCTACTAAAACAAAAAAAGATAATTTTATTGTTCGTGTCTACAACTATGCATTTGGAACACTCTTAAAAGATATTGCAAAACCTCTATTTTGGGGTTTAATCTTAGGAGCATTAATTACCGTAGCTATTCCCTCTAATCTTAGTGAAATATTAGTAGAGTACTCTTGGCTCTCTTATATTGTAGTCATTATTATTGCTGTACCAATGTATGTTTGTGCTACAGCTTCACTTCCTATTGCAGCAGGATTAATGCTTTCAGGTGTTTCAGCAGGGGCAGCTTTTGTTTTTCTTTCAGCTGGACCAGCAACCAATACGGTAACCATAGGTGTGGTAAAAAAGATGTTAGGTACACGCTCTCTTTACATCTATTTAGGTAGTATTGTTATTGGAAGTATTGTTTTTGGTTTAGGACTTGACTATATTTTCTCAACATCAGAGCTTGACCCTAAAAGTTTAGTTCATATGGGGGAACACGCTGGATTTGTTGCTGTTATCTCTAGTATTTTACTTTGGCTCTTTGTGGGGTATTATATTTTAAAGCCATATTTTTTAAAATTTTTCAAAAATGCTACTTAAGTAGCATTTTTTTCTCTTCTATTTGCTTTATAATCCTTTTTGAGTTTAGTCACCTTGACTAAATAAACTTAACAAAAATAAGAAGGATTAATAAATGAAAAAAACAATATTATCTACATTGGTATCAACACTACTTTTAAGTTCATTGGCAATAGCAGACGAACATAAAAATCTAACAAGTCAAGAGGTGAGTTCAAAAGCGACTCAGACAGCAACGATAAAAGCAAAAGATAATAAAGTAAAATTAGTTCAAGAGGCATTAGAGTCACTAAAGTTTTCAGCAAAAGCAGTTGATGAGTTAAATCAAAACAAGGTAGATGAAGCTAAAAAAAGCATTGAGTTAGCACTTGGAAAATTGGAGTCAATTTTAGCTTCTGAAGATACACCAAAACTTCTACCTATTGAGAATCAAATTGTAATTAAAAATTTTGTTGGAACATCAGATGATGTTAAAAAAGCATTAGCAGAAGTTAAAACACTTTTAAATGATGGAAAAGTTCAAGAGGCAGGAGAGCTTCTTATCTCACTACAGAGTGAAATAGATGTTACTACTGTTAGTCTACTTTTAGCCTCTTATCCTGATGCTCTAAAATTAGCCTCTAAATATCTAATAGAGAAGCATCCTGCAAAGGCAAAACATGTTTTAGAGATTGCTTTAAATACTTTTGCACAAGATGAGCAGATTATTCCAATTCCATTGATTAACTCTTTAGAGCTAGTAGATGTAGCTTCAAAGATTGCAAAAGAAGATAAAGAACAGGCACTTAAACATTTAGCCTTGGCAAAAGATGACCTAAAAAAAGCTGAAGCATTAGGCTATATTAGTAGTAGTACAACAACCTACAAACAACTAGATGAGTTGATTGAGAAGACCCAAAAAGAGGTAAAAGGTCCAAACAAAGCAGAGAAACTCTTTAAAGAGCTTGGAGAGAAGCTAAGTGAGTTTAAAAATAAAATTTTATCAACAGATGAGAAAAGTGAAAAAAAATAATAAAAGGGCTATAATCAGGGGCAACAAGTTCACTTGCCATTGCTTTACAATATGCTCAAAGCGTTTGTAAGGTTTTAGGTGCAAAATTTGATGATATTAAGCATAAGAGTGAGATAGAGCTAATAAAAGAGAAGCAATTAGCTTAGTAGGCGTTTCATTTCTTTACTTTATAATCTAAATAGTAATCTCTTATATTTAAGAGTAACTATCTCTAGGTAAGATTATGTTACTCTTCTTACTATGATACAGGGAGATTGCTATGAAGAACAAAAAGACAGTTATAACCTACGGAACGTATGATATGCTCCACGTTGGGCATATGAATCTACTAAAACGTGCAAAAGCGTTGGGTGACTACCTCATTGTAGGGGTTACCGATGAGAACTACGATCGTTCAAGAGGTAAACTCAATGTAGTTGAGAGTACCAAAAAGCGTGTTAAAGCTATTGAAGCTTTAGATTTTGTAGACAAGGTCATTGTAGAGACCCATAAAAACCAAAAAGCAGAAGATATGGTCAAGTATGATGTTGACATCTTTGCTATTGGTGATGATTGGGTTGGGTACTTTGATTATTTGAATGAATATACTCATGTTGAGTACTTAGCTCGAACTGAAGGAATCTCTAGTACTAAACTACGAAAAGAGAACTTCGATATCATTAAGATGGGATTGGTTGGTTTAGGAAAAGATACGCAAGCTTTTGTTGATGAGTCACAATTTGTCTCTAATGTCAAAATTAATCGTATCTATGCTAAAGATTTTTTAGCAGTAAAGGCTTTTACTAAAGATAATAAGCTTATTAAATATGGTCATGATAACTATGATGAGTTTTTAGACAGTACCATTCAAGCAGTTTATATAGATACACAGTTAGGAGAGCATTATACCTATATTAAAAAGGCTCTCTTAGCAGGTAAGCATGTTCTATGTGAAAATCCTATTGCTTTAGAGAAAGATGAGCTAAAAGAGCTACTCTCTTTAGCTAAAAAAGAGAAAAAACTACTTCTCTCTGCTGTTAAAACAGCTTTTTTACCTGCATTTAATCAACTCTTTAAAGAGTTAGATACTGGAGTAATTGGTGAGGTTAAAGAGGTTCGTGCCACAAGAACTTCACTCTACAAAGAGAAACACTACTCTGAAAGTTTCATTCAACAAGGTGCAACTAATATCCTCTCTTCTTACACTTCTTTACTGGTCAATAAAGTACTTGGAAAACCAAAAAGCATTACTTTTTTCCCACAAGAGGAGAATGGTTACGATATTAATAATCTCATTGTTACTAGACATAAAAATGGAGCGTTAGGTATTGCTAATGTAGCTGTTGGTATGAAGTCCGAGGGTGATGCTGTTATCTCTGGGACTAAGGGGTATATCTATATTCCTGCTCCATGGTGGTTAACTAAAAAATTTGAAGTACGTTTTGAAGATACTCATAAAACATTGACCTTTAACTATGAGTTTGAGGGTGATGGTTTACGCTATATGATAGCAGAATTTACATCACTAATTCAGCGTGGAAAGAACAAATCTAAGATGCTTACCCCCTCAAATATAGTGGGTATTAACCGAATACTTTTAGAGTACAACGATAGTAAAAAAACAAAAAACAAGAAGGAAAAGTAGATGATATATGAAGATTACTACATCTTTACACCAGGACCTGTAAAGATGAGCGATGAGATTTTAGAAGTAGGGTCAAAACAGACCCCATACTTTAGAAACTGTGAGTTTTCAGATGTAACTTATGCATGTGAAAAAGGTTTACTAGAGATGGTAAATGCTCCAGAGGGTTCAAAAGTTATCTTCTTAACTGCTTCAGGTACAGCAGGTATGGAGTCAACGGTTATGAACCTTTTAACCAAAGATGATAATGCATTAGTAGTTCATGGTGGTGGTTTTGGAGGTCGTTTTGTAGATATATGTGATGTTCATGGTGTGCCTCATACAGACTTTAAAGTAAAAGATACCAATCTATATGATATAGAAGAGTTAGCTCCAAAAGAGAACTATACCTCTCTTATTGTAAATGCTCATGAGACATCTGTAGGTCATCTTTATGATTTAGATGCTATGGGAGCTTATGCTAAGAAGAACGATTTACTATTTATTGTTGATGCTATCTCTATGTTAGTAACTGACCCAATAGATATGCAGTCGCAAAATATAGATGTAGTAATTGCTAGTAGTCAAAAGGGTTTAGCTCTTCCTCCAGGTCTTACAATGGTTGTTTTAGCTCCAAGAGCTTTAGAAAAAGTACAAGATATTAATAGTCTCTACTTTAACTTCAAAGACTACTTAAGAAATGGTGAACGAGGTCAAACCCCTTATACTCCTGCTGTAACCATTATGTTACAATTAGAAGCTAGACTTAACCAAATCAACCGAAGAGGTGGAGTACAACAGAGCATAAAAAGAGCTAAAGATATTGCCGATTACTTTAGAGAAGAGATAAAGGGATTACCATTAAAAGAGTATACTCCATATATGCCAAATGCCATGACTACACTCACCCCAACGGATGGTAAGTCTGCGATGGATATTGTTAATGGTTTAGAAGATGGTTACAAAGTGATGGTTTGTCCAAATGGTGGGGCAGAGCGTGAGACTATTTTTAGAGTCTCTCACATGGGAGATATGACTAGAGCTTATACTGATGTGTTGATTGATGCTCTTTATGATTACTACGGTATGAAAAGAGCATAGATGGCAATAGACCCAAAAGAGTTACGTCAAGCTCAACTTATTATGTTAGAGATGTTGGTAGAGTTTGATGCTATTTGTCAAAAGCACAACTTAAAGTATTGGCTAGATTCAGGTACACTTTTAGGGGCTGTTCGTCATAAGGGGTTTATTCCTTGGGACGATGACATTGACCTCTCTATGCCTGTGGAGGACTATAATAAATTTATAGATATTGGGGCTTCTGAACTCTCTGAAAATATCTTTTTTCAAACTAAAGAGACCGACCCAAATTTTAAATTTGACTACATGAAACTACGTTCAAACAGAGCCTCTATTGTCGAGTTTCATGAAGAGGGTAGAGATGTAGGCTATCATCAAGGTGTCTTTATTGATATTTTTCCAATGTTAACTCTTCCAAATAGCTCATTTCATAAGAAGTTTTATGATGGTATTTTTCAATTTATTCGCTCTGTCTCTGCTGTAAGTTTACATACTCCAGCTGGAGAGGATTACCCTGAAATAAGAGAGAAGTTAGTAAAAGCTCTCTCTCTTATGCATCAAGGGTGGGATAAAAAGGATTTAAAGGTTATCTACGGTGGAGAGATGCCTGATGTTTCGGCATGGTTTGACATAGATGAGATTTTTCCTCTTTCTAAAATAGAGTTTGAGGGTTTAGCATTTTATGCTCCTAAAAATTCTCAACACTATTTAAGTTCAATATACTCTTTTAACTTTATGGAGCTTCCTCCTCCAGAGAAACGTACTATTCATGCTTTAGAGATTGTAATTAAGTAAGAACCCCACCTCTATAAATGAGGTGGATTATTTTGTTATCTTGGCACATATACTTTTTGCCCTAAACGTAACAGTGAACGACTACTCTTAATTTTATAGTTTGCTCTAATTATTCTACTGACAGCTCTTTCATCTCCATAAAATTTTTTAGCAATTAGTGCTAAAGTATTACCTTTTTCAACAATAATATATCTTCTTCTCCTTTTGTTATCTTTTCTTGGTATAATCAACTTCTCCCCAACATGAAGAGCTGTCTTTTCACTTTTAATTCTTCTATTGGCTCTAATAATTCTTTTATATTCCATCTCATTACCATAAAATCGTTTTGCCAATATAAGCAAAGTGTCACCTTTTCTTACATGAATAATTTTAGGCTCTATCTTCTCATAATGAATAACAAATGATGGTGTTCTTTTTTTTATTAAAACCTTTTTTTCTTTTGGCTTGGGTGTAATAACCTCTTCATAAATTATTTCTTCTACTTTAGGCTTTGATACTATGTCGATTTTATTTACTTTATCAACTTTATTATCTACTTTTTCTACCTTATTTTCTTTTTCAATTACTGTAGGCATAGCAAGTGCCTCTACGTAGTGTGTAGGAGCTTCTTTTTCAACTACTGTTGTAGGCATAGTATGTGTAGGAGCTTCTTTAGGTTCTTCTACTTTTTTAACAATAACAAGAGGTTCTTTCTCCTCCTTTTGTGTTAATACTTTCTCTTCAATAGGTTGTTTCGTAATTGGTGTTGTAGTCTCTTCAATTGTTTTAGTTGTTGTTTCTACCTTAGGTATTACTAAATTTTCATGCTTCTCAACCTTCTCTTTATTTTGTGTTAAATAAAAAGCTCCTCCTCCAACTAAAAGAGCAATCATAGGTAAAACTACTTTCATCTTATTGGTTTGTTGAGGCTCTTCTTCTACATAATAGCTATTATCTTCCGTAGTAATAACTTGATACTCCTCATCAACACTAGGTCCCTCTATCTTCTTGACAATAATATTCTCTTCTTGATTTGAATTGCTTTCTGACATCATTAACTTCCTAACTTTATTCTTTGTTTAGAAAGTATAACATAAGTTGAAATGACTTAAGCACTAATCTGTTAAAATGTCCACCTCAAAATAGTCTCCAAAATAAGGTTTAACAATGATTAATAAAAGTAAAAATTTTTTAAATAGAATTGTAGAAGAAGATTTAAATGCAGGTAAATACCAAGAGATAGTAACACGCTTTCCCCCTGAACCAAATGGTTTTCCACATATTGGACATGCAAAGTCTATTAGTATTAACTTTGGGATAGCAAAAGAGTATCTTGGACATTGTAACCTTAGAATGGATGACACTAATCCGACTACAGAAGATACCCAATATGTAGAAGCCCTTAAAGACGCTGTAAAGTGGCTCGGATTTGAGTGGGACAAAGAGGTACGTTATACCTCTGATTACTTCTCTAAACTCTATGAATATGCAATTCAACTTATAAAGATGGAGAAAGCTTATGTTGATTCCCTTGATGAAGAGAAGATGAGAGAGTATCGTGGTACAGTTACACAAGTAGGTAAAAGAAGCAAGTTTGCACAAAGAAGTGTAGAGGAGAACTTAGACCTTTTAGAGCGAATGAAAAAGGGTGAATTTAAAGAGGGTGAACATGTCTTAAGAGCCAAAATTGATATGGCTTCACCAAATATGAAAATGAGAGACCCACTTTTGTACCGAATTAAAGATGCTCACCACTTTAGAGCAAAAGATGAGTGGTCAATCTACCCTATGTATGATTTTGCTCACTGTCTTTCTGACTATATTGAGGGAGTTACTCACTCTATTTGTACCTTAGAGTTTGAAAATAACCGTGAGATTTACGATTGGGTACTTGATACCCTAGAGTTAGAGCCTCCACGACCATATCAACATGAGTTTGCACGGTTAAATATTAACTATACTGTTATGAGCAAAAGAAAACTATTAGAGCTTGTAGAAAAAGAGATAGTAAGTGGTTGGGATGACCCAAGGTTACCAACCATAGCAGGGCTTAGAAGAAGAGGTTATACCCCTGAGTCTATCTTAAACTTTTGTGAACAAATTGGTGTAGCAAAAGCCAATTCAGTTGTAGATGTTGCTCAACTTGAGTTCTCTATTAGAGATAACCTAAATCCAAAAGTACCAAGAGTAATGTGTGTACTTGACCCACTAAAAGTAACTATTACAAATTATGAGGGAAGCGAAGAGTTAGAAGCCTCTTACTACCCTTACGATGTACCAAAAGAGGGTTCAAGAAAAGTGCCATTTTCTAAAGAGATATATATAGAAAGAGATGACTTTATGGAGAACCCATCTAAGGGCTATTTTCGTCTAACACCTGACCAACCTGTAAGGCTTAAACATGCTTATATTATAAGCTGTAAAGAGATTATAAAAGATGGGCAAGGCAATATAGTAGAGATAAAGGCAGAATACTACCCTGACTCTAAAAGTGGTTCAGATACAAGTGGTATAAAAGTTAGAAGTGCCATTCAATGGGTCGAAGCCAATAAAGCCAAAGAGATTGAAGTTAGACTCTATGATAGACTATATAACAATGAAGCACCTGATGGAATAGAGGACATTAACCCTAATTCACTTAAAGTTATTAAAAATGCTCTTATTGAACCTTCTGTTCTGCCTGAAAAAATAGGCGTTCGTTTTCAGTTTGAAAGACACGGTTACTTTTTTGCTGACCCTATTGATTATAGTGATGAAACTCCTGTATTTAATAAAATTGTTTCACTTAAAGAGTCCTCTTCTCAAAAGAGAAAAGTATCTCAAAACAAACCAAAACTACAAGCTAAAAAAGTACAAATTGATGGTGAAGTAACTCCAATGACACAAGAGGAAGAGGTTTTATTTGAAAAATATACTAATGAGTTAAAACTAAATAGTGAAGTAGCTAACACTCTAGCAAGAGATAAGCAACTCTCCTCTTTATATGAAGAGGCTTTAACTACTCATAGTAGCCCTATTAATATTGCTAACTTAATTACTAATGAGGTAGCAAGAGAGTTAAAAAATAAATCTATAGATGAATTAAAATTTACTCCAAAGCAGATAGCAACCCTTATTAAAATGGTAGATGATAAAACCATTTCAACTAAAATTGCAAAACAAGTATTTGAAGAGATGTCTAAAAATGGAGAAGAGCCAACACAAATTGTTGAGAGTAAAGGACTTATTCAGATAAGTGACCCTGCTGTTATTTTACCAATTATCGAAGACATAATAGCTAAAAATCCTGAAAATGTAGAGAAATATAGAGCAGGGAATAGTAAACTTTTTGGCTTTTTTGTAGGGCAAGTTTTAAAAGCTACAGGAGGGAAAGCAAATCCTAAAGTAGTGAATGAATTATTGAAGAATGTAGCTTTGTCTTAAAGATATATTAGTTAAAACATTAGTATAATACACCAAATATTTTAAAAAGGTAGAAAATGAGTTTAAAAGATAAATGTGAACTTTGTGGTTCAGATATTGGATTGACAGAGTATAAAGTAGAGCCAAGAGATGAGACAGTAACACTTTGTGAAACTTGTTTAGCCTCTCATGAATCACCATCTGATAATGAATCTCACTGGTACTGTCTAAATGATGCAATGTGGAGTGAAGTACCTGCTGTTCAAGTGATGGCTTACCGAATCTATAGTAGATTAGGCAAACAAGACCAATTAGACATGATGTATATGGAAGATGATGTTAAAGCATGGGCAGAAGCAGGATTAGAAGATGAAAATGCAGAGCCTGTTAGAGATGCTAATGGTAATATTTTAAAAGAGGGTGACTCTGTAACTATTATTAAAGATTTAGTAGTAAAGGGTGCAGGATTTACAGCAAAACAAGGAACAACTGTTAAAAATATTAAAATGGTGGCAGGAGACCCAACCCATATTCAAGGGAAAGTCAATGGTTCTACTATATTTATTATTGCTGCTTTTTTGAAAAAACTTTAACTTAAATTGGAAATCCATAGAGAAAAATGATTAACAATGTAACAGTAGTTATATAGTTAAAGTTTTTCTTTAACTTATAATATAGAATTATTCAATGGTTGTTATAATCTTAGATAATATATTAAAGGTTTAAATATGGTTAAAACTACCTATCCAGATAATTTTGATGAGTTAAAAGCAGAAGTTAGAGCAGCAGGACTGCTAGAGAGAGTACCTGTCCGAGGTATTATAGAGATGGTAGGTATAGTAGTTTCACTTATTATTGTTTTTTTTACTCTTAAACATTGGAATCCAATCTTACTTGGTTTAGCTTTAACAGTTATAAGTACACGTGCAGTATTCGTCTCACATGATATTTTACACTTGCAGTACTTTAAAAACAAAAAACTATCTTTTAAACTCTCTTACCCTTTTTCAGCCATTATTTTAAGTAACTCCTCCTCTTGGTGGGATTATAAACATAACGTAAATCATCATACTTATTGTAATATTATCCAAAAAGATGAAGATATTAGAGCCTTAGATGGAGCTTTTACAAATGATAAGCATCGTGGAAACAGTGAGTTTTTAAAAAAATACAAACATCTTGTCTTTTGGGGAGCTATGTTTTTTATGAATTTTGCTTTTATTGCCCAATCTTATAGATTTGTTATTAAACGTAAACTGTGGGGTGAGTTAGCACTTATGCTTCTTCATTGGCCTATTATTTGGGGAACTATTTTCTATAATATTGGTTTTGAAAATGGGCTTATTACCTTTTTAGTCTTTAATTTTACAGTATCTCCTTGGTTGGCTTTTGGGTTTATTACTAACCATTTAGGGTGTGATGTTTTTGAAGAGGAAGAGGCTAGAAAGCTCTCATGGATGGAGCTACAAATGAGAGGAAGTCGTTCTCTTAAAGGTGGTAAATTTGTTCATTGGTTCTATGGTGGACTAAATACACAAATAGAGCATCACCTCTTTCCAAAAGCTCCTAGATTTAATCTACTTAAAGTTCAAGAGATAACTCGAAACTTTGCTAAGAAGCATAATATCTTCTATTTTGAGACAACACCCCTTCAAGCATATTTACAAATTAACGAGGCTTTAAAAGTTTATAAGTAAAATGGTATATATAAAAGATAGAACTGTAAGGTACTTATTATACCTTACCCCATATCTATCAAAAAAGGAAACCATTATGAAAAAAGTTATAATACTTACCATTCTACTTACAAGCTCTATGTTCGCACAGTTCAATGCCAATATTTCACCCATAACACCAGAAGTTCAAAAAAGAATGATAAATGGTAACTCATGGCGTAATACTTGCCCTGTTTCTCTTTCTGATTTACAATATATTCAATTAAATCATTGGGATTTTAATGGGAAAACTGTTTCAGGAGAGATGATTGTTCACAAAGATATTGCTAATGAGGTTGTCTATATTTTTGAGGAACTCTATAATCTTCACTACCCTATTCGTCAAATGAGATTGGGCAGTGACTTTAAAGCCAATGATTGGAAGTCTATTGACGCTGATAACACCTCTGCCTTTAACTGTCGACCTGTTACAGGTAATAAAAAGAAGTGGTCAAAACACGCCTATGGAAGAGCCATTGACATTAATCCTTTAGAAAACCCTTATATCTCAAAAACAGGTCATATTTCTCATAAAGGTTCTTTAAAGTATAGAAAAAGAGTTCATAAATATAATACCTATAGTGATCATGCTGTACTTCTAAAATATGATAAAGCTACTCAAGTATTTAAAAAGTATGGATGGAAATGGGGTGGTGACTGGAAATATAGTAAAGATTATCAGCACTTTGTAAAAAAATAATCTTTACTTCTTGCGATGAGTAATAACTCCTTGAAACTCATCGCTTAACTCATTCCATTTTGTCATAGCTATGGGCAATTCAAATAGACCTCCTAAAGGAAGTGTTTTAAATTTTCTGCCCATTATCTTTTCAAGTATATTTGAAAATTTTTCATAAGGAATTCCATAAAATATCTTTAACTCTTTATATGTATTATTTTGAGCGATAAGATTGATAACTTGTCCATTTTTTAGATAAACTCTCATCCCATAAATTCCACCTTTAGAAAATATCTCTTTTGTCCTATTTGCTCCAAAAATTTTTCCTATAAGTTTTTGTATATTCTGTTCAAAATAGTAGCCATCTTCACAAATTGCTACCTCAAAATAAGTTCCATTGCTAAGGGCAGTTTGCATAACACTTAACTGATGAAAAGTAAGAGGCATAACTCTATTACGAATACTTTCTAAAAAGACTGTTTTATTATTTAATTTTATCTCTACTCCTTTAGAACTAAGCTTTAAAAAGCTTGATTTAGAGTAGTAAAACATTAAAGATATTGCTGTAACTATTATAATTAATATTGTTATATTTCGTATCATATCTAAGTATAGCATAGTCTCTCTAATAATAGCTCCTATATTTTGCTCTTATTTAGTTTTAAATAAATTAAATCTACCGTTTAGCTTCTTGTGTTAAAATACGCTCAAAGGAAAATCCATGAAAAAACTTATCTATCTATTATCTATTTTACCAATTCTACTCTTCTCAAATAGCTGTTTAGAGTGTCACAAAGGTATAGAGCATATACGCCAAGACTCCTCTAAAATGATGAAAGAGATTTTAGAAGTAGCCGACAAAGCAGGAGCTAAAGGCAATGATTGTGTAGTTTGTCATGGGGGGAACCCTAATAGTTCAGATAAAAATGTTTCACACTCTGGAACACTAAAGTACTTCTTAACTCACAAAGGACCAAAAGAGTTCTATCCTAGTCCAACAAGCCAATGGATAAATATTAACACTTGTGGAATGTGTCACCAAGAGCAGGTAAAGGCTCAATGGAACTCACTTATGAACACCGAAGCAGGAAAAATTCATGGAGCTTTATGGTCATTTGGTAAGTCAGATGGTTATAACCATTGGGAGTCAAACTATGACTCTAACAATACCCATAAGCGTTTAGGAACAAAAACATATCAAGAGTATATGAAAGAGCTTTCAAAAAAGGAGTCACAAGCTTTTCCTAAACACTCTAAAGCACTACCAAAAGCTCCAACAGCCGATGAGGTAGAGAAAGACCCACTTCTGTCTGTATATACATATTTGCGTCAAGAGTGTTTGCGTTGTCACACAGGAGGAAAAGGAAGAAGTAGAAGAGGGGACTACAGAGGAATGGGGTGTGCCACTTGTCATATTCCTTACTCAAATGAGGGCTTTTATGAAGGAGGAGACAAATCTATTCCTCATAACCAAAGAGGTCACCTCCTAAGCCACCAAATACAATCCTCTAGGAAAGCAAAAGTAAATATTCATGGCGTAAACTATTCAGGTATTCCTGTAG
>JALUKJ010000121.1 GCA_027056615.1 Campylobacteraceae bacterium
TATATAAGGTGGACTGTGATTGTATCACAATAAAAAATATAAGTCAACATTTATTTTGCTTTTATAACTGAACTTTTGACTACAATTTTTAATAATTTTCTATTGTTTGAGATAGATGTTAATGATACTACTTTTATAGCTATCTTATTTTGTCTGTAGCCATTCCTTTTTCTCTCTTTTTTAAGCAGGTTGTTTTCTTTATGCCATCATGGGGAGAGATTGCTATTGTTGTAGGCTCATTAGGTATTGTTATTTTTATCTATAGAGTTATAGACAGATTTTTCTCTGTATCATTAATGAGAGAGCATTAAAGCCCAATGCCATTTGTAGGTTCGATTTCATCGAACGTGATATTAAAATTCAATTTTCATAAAAAATATCATTTTATTTTTTATATTTGGTTTTGATGTTCGATGAAATCGAACCTACAGATTCCAAATATTCATTGGAATTAAGGTCATTTCAACTCCTCTTCCAACTCCAACACCTCTAAATAACGCTCACTCACCTCTTCATACTCAGCCTCAACCTTTTTAAGTTCATCTGCCACATTAACCAAGCCTTTCTCTTCATAACAAGCAGGGTGATATAGACAAGCGTTTATCTCTTCAATTTTAGCTTCTAACGCTTCGATAAGGTCAGGTAAACGCTCCAAATCTCGTTGGTCTTTGTAGCTTAGTTTAGTCTGTTTTTTCTCTTTTTGAGGCTCTTCTTTAGGTTTTTTATTAACCGTTTTAACCTCTCTCTCCAGTTCATAGAGTTCATTAATGTTTTTCTCAATCTCTAAGTACTCACTATACTCTTGAAACGACTCCTCTACTACCCCTTTACCTTTAAAGACAATAAGTTTAGTAGCAATTTTATCAACAAAGTAACGGTCATGACTTACAAAGATTAACGCCCCAGGAAAGTTAAGAAGCTTCTCCTCTAAGATATTAATGGTCTGAATATCCAAGTCATTGGTAGGCTCATCTAAAATCAAACAGTCAACCTTTTTGGTAAAAAGCAGTGCCAATGCCACACGATTTTTCTCTCCACCACTTAGCATTCCAACCTTTTTCATCATATACTCTTCAGGAAAAAGAAAGGACTTCATATAGGCAAAAACGTGCATATTTCTACCCATTACATCGACAATATCCCCACCATCAGGACAAAAAGTATCTAAAATGTTTTTATTGTCATCTAACATCTCACGGTGTTGGTCAAAATAGCCAATTTTAAAATCACCCACATCAATAACTCCTTTGTTTGGTTTAAGTCGCCCCAAAAGAAGTTTAAGTAAGGTTGATTTACCTGAACCATTATGTCCTACAATAGCAATTCTATCTCGTTGCAAAATACGAGTGGTAAATCCTTGAATTAAATCTTTTCCTCCAATAGAGAAGTACAAATCTTCAATGTCAAAGAGCATTTTTTTCCTATTTGCCCCTTTCTCTTCGCCACGGTTAAAGCTCTTCTTTTCACGTTCAAGGTCAATCTGCATTTTACGAATGAGGGTTGGGTCTTTTTTAGCTTTTTCTCGCAGTTCAAAGACCCTAGCTTTTCGACCTTGGTTTCGTGTGAGTCTCGCTTTGACTCCACGGCTTAACCACTCTTCCTCTTTTTTTAAGAACTTCACCAAAGTATTGTGCGTTTTTGCCATGCTCTTCATGCGTTCCTCTTTAAGCACCAAGTAGTTGTCATACCCACCCTCATAAGAGACAATGTTCATATTTTCAACCTCAACAATGCGTGTCACAATGGAGTTAATAAAGTGTCTATCGTGAGAGATAATAAGCAGTGTAAACTTCTCTTTGAGCAAAATCTCTTCTAAAAACTCCACCATATAGACATCAAGGTGGTTGGTAGGCTCATCAAGTAACAGTACATCAGGCTTTTTCAAAATCAATGAAGCCAAAGCTACACGACGCTGTTCACCTCCAGAAAGTAGGTTAACATCTTGGTACTCATACTCTTTTAGTTTAAACTCTTGAAGAACACGTTCCACTTTGTCATCTAAATTCCAAGCATTGTGGTGGTCAAGATAGTTGGTTACTCTGGCGTGTTCTTCAAGTAGTTTCTTGTTTTCAAAATCTTCACTAAGAAGAATAGTAAGCTTCTCATAACGCTCTTTTGCCTCTTTGAGATCGGTGAGTTCATGCTCAATGGCATCACGAACATTCAATCCCTCAACAAAGCGTGGGCTTTGGTCAAGCGAATCAATAATAACACTTCTCTCAGCAACACGTTGTCCCTCATCTGCCTCTACATCTCCAGCTAAAATTTTCATAAGCGTAGACTTCCCACAACCATTCTGCCCAACAATTGCCACACGTTCACCCTCATTGAGTTGAAAATCCACACCTTTTAGAAGCTGTTTTACATCATAGTTTTTTGCAATATTGAAGAGACCCACGAGTGCCATTTGAAATCCTTTTAATTATTTTGAAATTATAGCTAACAATAATGACAATCTGACAAATTTGTTGATGCATTGATTGCCAAATTGAATTTTAATATCACGTTCGATGAAATCAAATCTACGGCTATAACCATTGTTCCAATTTCTCAATATCACTATGCGAAGTCATATCCAAATGAATAGGCGTAATAGAAACATACCCACTCTTAACAGCCTGAACATCACTCATTTGCCCCTCTGTTTCTCTCCACTCATGGTTAACTAAACCTATCCAAAAATACTCTTGACCTCTTGGATTAAAATGTGAATCTGCGTCGTTGGTGTATATACGACTTCCTGTTTTAGTGATTTTGAAACCTTTAGATTTACTCGGTTCAAGAGCAGGAATATTAATATTTAAAAATTTTCTTGGAGCAAGAGGAAAAGAGCCATTAAAGATTTTTTTAACTAAAGTTACTACTGTTTGTGTAGCTAGTTTATAGTCAAATCCCTCTTTCTCTCTCATATCATCAGAAAAGTCTTGTGAGACAGCAATGGCAGGAACTCCTTGAAGTATAGCCTCCATAGCTCCACTTGCTGTTCCTGAGTAGGTAATATCTTCACCCATATTTGCACCAATGTTGATACCTGAAATAACCAAGTCAGGATAGTTGTCTTTATAGATTTTATGTAGAGCTAAAAAGACACAATCTGTTGGTGTTCCATCATCTAGTTTATAGAAATTTGGTTTTAGTTCTACAAATTTTAGAGGTTTAGTAAGTGTAAGTGAGTGTCCACAAGCCGATTTTTCTAAAGTGGGAGCAACTGTAGTTACCTCTGCTAGAGGTTTTAATGCCTCAACTAGAGCTAAAAGAGCAGGAGAGTCAAAACCATCATCATTTGTTATTAAAATTTTTTTCATAAGGAATAATACACTATTTATTTTAAAATGCCACCAAAGTAGCAAAGCAAAAAAAAATCTTACACTATAATAGCACCACTAACAATCATTAACAATTTATTAATAATTTTTTTATAATCATTTACTAAGTATTAATAAATTAGTTTTATAATTGTGAAAATTTTAATAAAGGATTTAGAACAAGTATGAACAAAATCAACGATATTAAAGAAGAAGTCAAAAAGATTATAGTTGGTCAAGAGGAGCTTGTGGACTCACTTTTAGTGGGATTGATTGCCAATGGGCATATTTTGGTTGAGGGTGTGCCAGGGTTGGCTAAGACTACAGCTATTAATGCCATTGCTAAAGCGTTAGGGGTTGAGTTTAAACGTATTCAGTTTACCCCTGATTTGTTGCCTAGTGATGTAACAGGAACAGAGATATATAACCCTAAAGATGGAGAGTTTTCTGTAAAACAAGGTCCAGTATTTACTAATCTGTTACTTGCCGATGAGATAAACAGAGCCCCTGCTAAAGTTCAAGCTGCCCTGCTTGAGGTTATGCAAGAGCGTCAAGTAACCATTGGAGATACAACTTTTAAAGTAGATGACCCATTTTTAGTTATGGCAACAGAGAACCCAGTTGAGCAAGAGGGAACTTACCGACTACCAGAGGCACAACTTGACCGTTTTATGTTAAAGGTAATGGTTGGGTATAACACTCTTGAAGAGGAGATAGAGATAGTCGATAGAGTTGCCATTAAAGGGTTTGAAGAGGTCAATGCCGTAGCTTCTGTTGAAGATTTAAAAGCCATTCGTGAAGCGTTTAAAAAGGTACATGTAGACGACGCTATTAAAGAGTATATGACCAAGATAATCTTTGCTACACGTTACCCTAAAGAGTATGGGTGTGAAGAGATTGCTGAGTATGTAGAGTTTGGAGCGAGTCCTAGAGCCTCTATTGACCTATATAAAGCGTCGTGTGCAGTAGCTCTTATTCGTGGAAATGACTTTGTAACACCGTTAGATGTCTCCTACATTGCTAACTCTGTATTACGTCATAGAATTTTACT
>JALUKJ010000122.1 GCA_027056615.1 Campylobacteraceae bacterium
GTACAAATAGAGGGTACAGTTAATGGTGATATTTCAGTTACTTCTGTTGTTATAGGAGTTGATGGTGTTGTCAATGGTACTATTACTGCAACTAATGTTATTGTCAATGGAAAACTCAATGGTTCAATCTTCTGTGATACTTTAGAGATTATGTCCAATGGTTCAGTGACCAATGAGATAAAAGTTCAAAGAGTTCTTATTTCAGGTAAGGTTGATGGTCTTATTGAATCTAAAAATGAGATAAATATTGATAAAACAGGTGTTGTCAATGCTACAACCATGACAAGTAGAAATATCCTAGTTAATGGTTCTTTTAAGGGTAAGATAGTAGCTTCTGAACTTTTAGAAGTTGGAAACAGTGGTTCAGTTGAAGGAGACATTACTGTTAAAAACATTAAAACCCATGAAGGTGGTAGGCTCTTAGGTTCTATGCAACTCTATACAGCTCCAAAACCAAAACCTACTCCTGAACCTAAACCAGAGGCTAAAGTCTAATGCCAATGAATTAAGGAATAAATATTCAAAAACTGTAGGTTCAATTTCATCGAACGGATTGTTTTATAGGCTTCAATTTTTTGTTCGATAAAATCGAACCTACAGGATTTAGACTTAATTCAATGGCATTGGGCTAAAGTCTAATCCTCCAAATCCACCCCCTCCCAAAACTCATCGTAGTCTAAATTAGTCATGGCATTTTCATCTGCCATGTTCTTCTCTAATAACTCTTTTTGTACCTTTGCAAAGTACTCCTCTAATGCATTCTCTAAAACCCAAGAGACATCTTTTTTTAACAGCTCTGCAAAAGCTTGTAAATTTTCTATCGTTTCAGGTTTCAGTGTAAAGTCAATTCTATTTTCCATTTTATTTTCCAAATATATAGATTAAATTAGGGAAGAGTACAATAATCAAAAGAGCTACAATCTGTAACCCAATAAATGGCACTACCCCTTTGTAAATCTGCCCTGTGGTCACCTTGTCTCCAGCTGCCCCTTTCAAATAAAAGAGTGCAAAACCAAAAGGTGGTGTTAAAAACGAAGCTTGTAAATTAAGTGCTATTAAAATAGCAAACCAAATAGGGTCAATACCAAAAGTATGCATAATAGGTACTAAAATTGGTACAACCACAAAAGCTATCTCTATAAAATCAATAAAGAAACCAAGCATAAAGATAACCAACATAGAAATCAAAATAAACGACCAAGCATTTCCCATGTCGTTAGCAAAAAATTCTATTGCCATATCTTGTCCACCAAGTTCGTTAAAAATGAGAGAAAAGGCTGTAGCCCCTATAAGTATCATAAATATCATCGCTGTTAGTTTTACCGTCTCTATAGAAGCGTAACGTACCAACTCAAAGTTAAAACGCTTTTGATACATCGCCAATACAAACGCCCCAATAACCCCAATGGCAGCTGACTCTGTAGGTGAAGCAATCCCCATAAAGATAGAGCCTAAAACAGCCCCAATCAAAATTAACGGTGGAGTAATAACACGAATAGCATCTCTTAAAATCTTTCTATAAGGCTCATCTTGTGGAATGGCAGGAGCAACCTCTTTATTAAAATAGGCAAAAACTAAAATATAGATAATATAAAGCACAATCAACAACAACCCAGGAACAACAGCAGCCTTAAACAAATCACCCACCGAGAGGTGCATTTGGTCACCTAATACAATCAATACAATAGAAGGAGGTATAATCTGCCCCAATGTCCCAGACGCAGCAATTGCCCCAGTAGCAAGTTGTGGTGAGTAGTTGTGTTTAAGCATTAAAGGTAAAGCAATCAAAGACATCATCACAACAGAAGCCCCAACAATACCTGTACTAGCAGCCAAAATAGCCCCAACCACTACTACAGAGATAGCTAACCCACCCCTAATTCCTCCAAAGAGTTTCCCCATAGAGAGCAGTAAATCTTCTGCCATGCGTGACTTCTCTAAAATAAGCCCCATCAAGATAAAAAGAGGAACAGACATCAGCGTAATATTCTGCATAATCCCATAAACACGGCTTGGCAACATTGCCAATACATTAAGCCCAAGCTCATCAGAGATAAGTGCAAAAAAGAGTGCCACCCCTGCAAAGACAAAGGCTACCTGAAATCCTGTAAGTAGTAAAAATAGTGTCAACAAAAACATTAACCACAAAGGGTCAATCCAAAAGGCTAAATCAAGAGAGGAAAAACCTATAAAGAGAAAAATAACCCCTAAAACAGTATAAAATCTCTTTTTAGATTTTATCTTATCATAAGCTTTAATAATCTCTGAAATTGCTTGAAGCAACAACAATACAAAGGCTAAAAACATCACCCCTTTAATTACAAACCGATAAGGCAACCCCCCAGGGTCAGGAGAGACATCGTGTTGAAGATAAGACTGCATTGTCAAATCAAACGCACCATTTAGAAAAAAGAGTGAAAATGGTATTAGCAAAAATAGCATAGAGACAATCTGCACCATTGCTTTTGTCTCTTTACTAAAGTGTGTAAATAGAATATCTACACGAACATGTTTATCATGCTTTAGGGCATAAGAGAGTCCAAAGAGAAAAACAATGTCAAACAAATGCCACTCCACCTCTTGCAAAGCGATTGAACCTGCTGAAAAGAGGTAACGCATCATAGCATCGTAGCCGATTAATAGTGCCAAGGCTATGGCTAATATAGCTGAAAAAAAGCCTATTTTTTTTGTTATGGTGTCTATATAATAACTCATTTTTTATTCCTTATTTAGTTCTGCTTCTATCTCTTCAATAGATGGAAGAGTTGATTTAAACTCTTTTGGTAAAGTATTAGAAAGTTTATATTCATTCCAACCATATTGTAATGTTTGATTAACATAATAGAGTGCTTCATCTATTTTTTTACATTTAGTAATAATGTGTAAATTATGTCCCCAAGGTATCTGTATTAATTGGGCAACAATCTGTTGCTCTTTTTCATTTTCTTCACAATAAAACAGATACCATTGTCTTATATATTTAATATTTCTAAGTGAGAACCCTTTCATATCAGGAAATTCAATCATCAAAAGGAAGAAGAAATATCTCAAATTGTAATGTTTGTAGGGTGCGATTGCCATCGCACCGTTAAATAAATTTGGCACAAAATAATACCCGTAGGTCAGGTTGCCCTCATCCCGACAAAAATAGGCATGTTTTAAAAAGAGTAAACTATTCATTAGAATCTATAGGAATATGTTTTGATTTACAATAAGCAGTAATCTCCGTATCATTTTTAAAAAAATTATCACAAAAATCTAATTGAAACTCTTTTTTGACACGTTTATAGTTTCTTCCTTTATTAGTAATAATCTCTTCAACATAAACAATAAACTCTTTAAAGGTATCATTGATTTTACAGAGTTTATCTATTGTTTTAAAATCTAAATCTTTATATCTTGATGGAAAAAGGATTTTACTCTCATAAGGGTTTGCTTTAAGCTCTATGATTCCAATACCAAAAGATTGATTAAGTCGCTCTATTTCTGTCAATAGGTTACTATTTACCTCAAAAGCAACCAAATAGCCATAGTTTGCCCAACTAGAGTTCGATACAGCTTGAAAGTAGCATTTTTTTAGTTCAGAGTCACTCTTTATCTCTTTTTTTAGTTCATAAGAGGTTAATTTAAACGTATCTAACGTATTTAATGTCTTAATAAATTTTTCTGTCTCTTCTGTTTTTAAATTTAAAAAATCAATACCTATTATATCAGGGTGAATCCACTTTTGATGCTCTTCACTTCCATTAGATTGTTCATGAAGTATTGTTTTACAGTATATTTCTTTAGATTTTAAATAAGTAGAAAAAAGCAGATGTAAATCTCGTTCATAATAAGTTTTATCTTTTTTTGAAGTTTTTTGTAGAGCTACTTGGGCTTCATCTACTTTTAAATCAAGTTCATTTTCATAAGCTGTTAAGTAGTACTCATAGTAGTTTTCAGGACGTTTTATTCGACTTACTCGATTATCCCCTCGACGAATAAAATCACCTAAAAGAGCTGAAATAGTAGATTCAGGAGTTTTTGCCTCTTTAAAATCATAATAGTTATTTTGTTGAATATGTTTTAGTATATCCCAATGAGTCGATAAAGCTTTTCTCTCTTCTAACGATTTTAAAATAGCCTCTTTTATTGTCATTTTTTTCTCCCTAATTTTCAAAAAAAATATTATATCAAAATCAGCGTTAAGCCTTTCGGCGAAACTCCCCTCTATTCCAATTTCATTTAAAGGTGCATTGCAAACAGCACCCCAATGCCAATGAATTAAGGAATAAATATTCAAAAACTGTAGGTTCGATTTCATCGAACGGATTGTTTTATGGGCTTCAATTTTTTGTTCGATAAAATCGAA
>JALUKJ010000123.1:0-2339 GCA_027056615.1 Campylobacteraceae bacterium
TACCTCTAAGGTTAACCAACTCAACAGCATCTATAGCATCTAATGCACCACTCGCTACTAGTGCCGAAAACTCACCCAAAGAGTGACCCATTGTTAATGTAGGTTTAATTCCTGTTGCATCACTAAAAAGTCTATGAGCAATAATAGCTACTAAAAGAATAGCTGGTTGAGTAAACTCTGTCTGTCCAAGGTCATCATTCTCTTCAAAAAGAAGCTTTTCAAAATCAATCCCTGTACGTTCACTTGCTTTTGCTATCATCTCTTTTGCAACATCTGAGTTCTCAAAAAAATCTTTCCCCATTCCCATAGCTTGAGAACCCTGACCTGCAAATAAAAATGCACACTTAACTGACATAATAAACCCTTAAATTAAAATTTTGATATTCTATCAAAATGGTGATTATGCCATAATTATGAACGTCCTGTATAGCTATAAAAAAGTGCTTTTTTAAGCTTTTTAAATATTTTCCATGTATCTTGTGGACAAATAGAGAAACAACCATGACTTCGCCCACCTCGTGCTACATACTTAGCAGGGTGAATAATTACATCTCGTCCACCCTTTCTTGCTGGAAGACCAACTTTTCTATTTGACCACTGTAGACCTTTAACTGTTAAATAACGATAGTGTTTCTTTTTTGTTTTCCCTATCCAAGAACCTACTTTAAAAAAACCATAGGGAGTCATTTTAGAGTTTCGTCTATTGCTCGATTTTCTAACTTTCCCACCAATTTTACCAGAGTATTTACCATGTGCTATTTTATATCGATAGGTACGTCCATTTTTTAGATTTATAACATACAGACGTCTCTTTTTAGCAGACTTAGTATAGTCAGCAATAGCTAAATATTTTTTAGAGAGTCCTTTTTTTCTATAGTTCTTTTTATAGTACCAAAAGGCATTTCTTAACGCTTTTTTATTTATATCCAATCTCTTGGAAACTTTTCTATAGATTCTATTTAACTGATTATTGCTTATATTTCTAGCTTGAATCTCTCCTGTTAAAAATATTAACATTAACAACAACACTGTTTTCTTCAACTCAATTTTCCCTTAGTAATTAAAATTTTGGAATCATAGTAGAGTAATTCTAAAAAAAAGATTAAAAGAGAAATAGTTTATTTTGGTTTTTTTTGTTATAATGTACTAATTAATAATTATATTCGGGGCTTTATATGTATATTAGAACTTTTTTCTTTCTTATTTTTATTATCTCTAGTGCAATTTTTTTTCTTTCTCTATACAATCCTTACTTGATAGTTCATCTATGTGGGTCAATGTATAAAGAGAGATTCAGTATTAACTATATTCAATTAACCTCTATAATTACTGCTACTCTCTCTGTTTTTATATTCGGTATTACAAACTATTATACAGAAAAAAAGATATTGGCAGAGAGAAAAAGAATAGAAATAGAACGACTAAATATTGAAGAGATACATGCTGAGCTTCAATCACTATTAAAATAAGTACCTGACATTTATTATGGTCAGGTACTTAAATGATAATTAGAGTTCAATACATGTACCAATACCAAAAGATGTTAAAATCTCTAACAATATAGAATGTTCAATACGACCATCTATAATATGTGCTTTCTTTACACCTCCACGCAATGCCTCTATACAAGCATCAACTTTAGGTACCATACCACCATTGATAGTTCCATCAGCTTTAAGTAGCTCTGTTTTGGCAATATCCATAGTTGATATTAAATTCATCTCTTTATCTAAAACACCTGGAGTATCTGTCAAAAAGAGTACTTTTCGAGCTTTTAGTGCAATGGCAATTTGACTTGCAACTAAATCGGCATTGATATTAAATCCAGGGTGACTCAATGTTGAGGCCGAGGCGATAGGGGCTACTACAGGTACAAATCCTTCGGCTATCATCTTCTCTACCATTTGGGGGTTTACATTTTGAATATTTCCAGTGTACCCAAAATTCTCAAAATCTTTAGGAATTGCCTCTAAAAAGTTGGCATCTTTACCTGAAATTCCAATGGCAGAGCCACCTTGATTGTTAAGAAGTGAAACAATCTCTTTGTTTATCTCACCACTAAGTACCATTTCAGCAATACGCATTACCTCTCTAGTTGTTACTCTTTGACCATCTACAAACTTGGTTTTAATACCCAAGTCATTTAATAAATTAGTAATACTTTTACCACCACCATGAACAACAATAGGTTTCATTCCCACAGTATGAAGTAAGACTATGTCTTGTGCAAATTGAATTTTTAACTCATCTGATGTTTGAGCTGAACCACCATACTTTATAACTATCTTCTCGTCTCTAAACTTCTTAATATAAGGCAATGCCTCTAAAAGAGTTTTTAC
>JALUKJ010000123.1:2349-4344 GCA_027056615.1 Campylobacteraceae bacterium
AATTCTAACTGCATGACAGCCAGAGGCAACTTAAAACCTTGCATTTTGACTTCATCTTTTTGAGTAACTAAAAGAGAGGTAGCACCTACCTCTAACATCTTTTTTTTCAACTCGTTCTCATTAAAAAAAGCATGGTCTTCAAGATAGTACTCTGCTATAACACCTTTAGGTAAAAAAAGTTTTAGACGATTTGGATTTGAGATTGCAGTTACTAAAAACATCTTTTTAGTACTATTTTCTACATTAACCACTCTTTTGAAATCTTTATCTTCATAGAGAGATAGGTTAGCAAATCTTTTCATAAAGAAAAATTCACGAAAAGAACCAGCAGGAAAAGGCATATAATTTTTAATGGTTTTAGGAAAAAGTAAGATTTCATATTTTTTAATATCTACTCTATTGAACCCATCATCTAAAAATATAACTTCAGCACCTTTTTCTATTGCTTTTTCAATGGCAATATGACGATTTTCAGAGACAATAATCGAAGCATTTTTTAGAGATTTTGCCATTAACATTGGCTCATCTCCTGATATTTTAACATCAACTAAAATTTTTCCTCTTTTACTAACTTCTACCAAACCTCTACTCTCTCGACCATAACCTCGTGATATAATAAAAACATTTTGGTATCGTTTAGCCAAAGCAATGACAAAAGGTGTTTTCCCACTGCCACCAACTGTTAAGTTACCAATACTAACAATAGGAACACTATATCGTTTTTTAGGCGTTAAAAGTCGTCTAAAGAGCATTAACATAGCATAAATAAAAGATAATGGAGTAAGAAGAAAAATAATTACCCAATCAAATAGATTAGGTCTAAAGAAGAGTCTCTCAAAAAAAGAGACCAAGTTAAAATTAAACATTAAATATGTGCATCAGCTACTTTTTTAACTGCTTCACAAACTTGCATAACTTCAGAGTTTGTCATAGATGGATAGATAGGAAGAGACATAACTCGTTGAAATGCACCAAGGGCAACTGAGTAGTCAAAAACTTTCATAGAGTACTTCTGTTTATAGTAATCTGTTAAATGTAACGGCATGTAGTGAACAGAGATATGAACTCCCTCTTTTTTTAGCTCATTAACAAAATGGTCACGGTTTTTATCAATTTCCACAATATATTGAGTTACTACATCATTATCACTCAAATTAGGCAGAGTAACATGATTAACTCCATTAAGTTGTTCATTGTATATTTTAGCAATATCTTTACGTCTATTTATACTTTGATTTAGTGCTTCAAATTCAGCTAAACAGAATGCTGCCTCTAACTGACTAAGGTCATATTTCCATCCAATATCAACTACATCATAGATATAATTTACTGAACCAAACACATCACAATGTCTATTTTGCATTCCATGAAAGCCTAATAGTCTTGCTTGTTTATCAACCGATTTATCTTTGCATACTAAGATACCTCCATTGACAGTAGAGTTACATAGGTGAGGAGCAAAGGAGAAGACAGTTATATCAGCACCTGTATTTCCAATATAATTTCCTTTATATTTAGCACCCATAGCATTTGAAGCATCTTCAATAACTTTTACATTATACTCTTTAGCTAAAGAGTAGATAGCTTCTAAATCCATAATATGACCTGCCATATGATTGACAATTATTGCTTTAAGTTTTTTACTCTTGTTGTTTCTTAATGCCTCTTCTAATTTAACTATTTCAAGATTATAGTTTTTCCCCTCAATATCTATAAAAATAGGTTCAGCATCAAAGTGACGCACTGTCTCAGGAATAGAAGGGAAAACATTGATACTACATATAACTTTGTCTCCTCTTTTAAAATCTAAAGCACACATTGCTAAATGTAAAGCTGATGTTCCACTTGTTGTCGCAAGAGCATTTTCACACCCAATAAAGTTTTTAAAAGAGCTCTCCAACTTTTCTACTTTTCTATTGTCAGAAAAAGTCAAAACATCATCGATATATTTTTTTGTATTTTCTTGTATTGATGGTTTAAAAAATTCTACTGTAT
>JALUKJ010000124.1 GCA_027056615.1 Campylobacteraceae bacterium
ATTTTTTTTACCAATTTAGGTGAACAGAAAAAGAGTACTTCAAATATTGGATTAAGTCTTATATCTTTTTCATTAATTTCATCAAATGCTTTAAAGTCAAATCCTTCACCATTATTTCTTAATGTAGGACGTACTGAAAAAGTGATAGGGCTAAGTGTTCGGACAAGGTTAATTACTCTTTTAAGTTCTTTACCCTCTTTATCTTCTAATAAATTTCTTTTTTTCTCTTTTCTTAGTTTCTCTATGAGTTGAACTTTATCATTAAAAATGGTTTTGCCCCATCGTATATTACCTAAGTCAAATAAAAAGTCTTGGTGTCTACTGCAGAGTGGATGAGTATTACTATCTCTTAATGCTTCTATAAGTTGAAGGAAAAAATTTACTCCACCATAATTTTTTGCACATATTATTAAAATAGTATGATAATGAAGCTTCTCTTCATTACTTAAGTTATTAAAGTCACACATGGACTTCCTTTGTATTAATCTTCAGTATTATACACTTTACTTTTGTTTATAAACTTTTCTATACAGAATCTATTAACCTGAGTTCAAGGGAATACCATATCCACAATTTTACGAGGTTTTTCTGTTATTAAATTAGGCATGTTTCATAAGTAGTTTACACTTTGGAACCGATGGCTTTAGCCTCGCTTATTATTTTTCGGGACTAAAGTCCAATGCCAATGAATTAACGAATTAATGTTTGGAATCTGTAGGTTCGATTTCATCGAACGGATTGTTTTACGGGTTCTGATTTTTTGTTCGATGAAATCGAACCTACAGGATTTGAGCTTAATTCATTGGCATTGGACTAAAGTCTCCGATTCCTAAAAAAAGTGTAAACTACTTTTCGGTAGATATGAAGGATGCCTTAAATTGCTCCTTTTTTAGCCTCTCTATATTCAGATGGGTAGTTTAGATTTATAAATGCAGACTCATTATCAATTTTTACTATCTTCACATTTAACTTTTCAAAAAGTGAATGTAATTTGTGTCTGTTTGCCTCTAAAGCTTTTTTAGCTTCTATAAGACAACTTCTATGATATATAGCACAGAGTGGTTCTAACCCATTATTTGATTGAGCTACAACTACATCATCTACAGAAGTATTATTGTCATATAGTGTATTTATTATGCTTTTCTCTACAAAGGGAGCATCAACACTCAAAAGAAAAACCTCTTCTATATTATCTAAGGCTTCAAATATTGACACTAAAGCTACTAAAGGTGAAGAACTTTCATATCTATCTTCAATAATATCTACGTCAAAGTCAAATTTATTGTTTTTAGAGGAGATATAGACTTTAGAAAAAATTTTAGAGAGTCGTTTCTGTTGAAACTTTGCAAGAGAAGAGTACCCACCAAAAGGAAGAAGTGCCTTATCTCGTTGCATACGAGAGCTTTTCCCTCCTGCTAAAATAATAGCTATAGAGTTAGATGGTATCATTGTGTATCAGCCACCCATTCAATAACTCTATTTGCTAGTTTTGCCCCATAAGCATGTGCATGTCGGTCATTGACCAATACAACTACTACATAACGTTGTCCAGAAGCCCCCTCAACATACCCAGCAATATTTTTAACCCCTTTAATAGTTCCTGTCTTCATCCATGCTCTACCAAAGACAGAAGAGTATTTAAAACGGTTATGGATAGTTCCATCAATCCCTGCAATAGAGAGGGTATTCATCCATCGTTGTCCGTAGTGTATGTAGGCATGTTTTAAAAGATTGGCTAAAGATTTTGCTGTTATACGAGCAGAGCGTGAAAGTCCTGAACCATTTTCAACACGAGTACCTTTTTCTAAAATATGGTATTTCCCAAGTGTATTCTCTACTGCTTTTCTACTTTTGTAAAGTGTACTTGGAGGTGAAAAAGAGGTTGCTCCTAACGTCAAAAAGAGTTGTCGTGCCATTAAATTGTCAGATTTTTTAGCAAGTGTAGATATGACACTCTCTAATGGTTCTGAGTAGTGAGAGAATATATACTTTGCTTTTTTAGGTACTTTTTTTAATTTTAATGTTCCTGTTACCTTTATTCCCTTGTCTAAAAGCTTCTCTTTTAGTGCATAGTAGAATGCTCGGTGAGGCATTGAGATGACTTTACAAATAGTTCTTTTTCCACATCGTTTAGAGAGTTTACCTGTTAAAAAAACTGTTGAATGTGCAGAGGAGTTAGTCTTAATTCTAACTCTTGGCCATGAACGACCTCTACGACAAGAGCCACCCACCATGTGTAGTTTATTGACAATTTTATAGCTGTTATCAGGTACTTTTTTTACAATTTTAGCTCGTTTAGAATGAGGAGTAACACAAAATGTACTCTTTCTTTTGTTAAACATAATTGCATCAGGCATAGCGTTATATGGGCTATAAATATTTCTGTCAAATCCTGAGTTATTTCGAGAGGGAACACTAAAAAGTGTTCTATCAATGACAATATTTCCTTGAATTTTACGAATTCCATTTGCTCTAACCTGTGCCACAATATCATCTAAATCTTTAGTAGAAAGTGTAGAGTCACCAGAAGCTTTAACATATAAATCTCCTCTTAAAACACCATTTCTAATCTTTCCTGTATAGTAAAATTTAGTCTCCCAACGGTAGTCAAATCCCAAATTAAGAACAGATGAATAGGTGGTTAAAAGTTTAATAACCGAAGCAGGTTTACGAACCACATGACTTTGCCATGAAGCAAGAGGATAATCAGAGTTAATTTCTTGAATGAAGATACTGTAATTGCTTTTATTTAAGGGGATATCTGAAATCTCCTGTGCCAAATCATCAGGAATACCCACTGCCAAACTGCTGTTTGAAAATAAAAATAAAATAATAAATATTACGCCTCTAAAAATCCCCATTAATAAATCCTTATAACTGTTTTTTATAATAATAGTCTAAAAGGATTTAAAACACAATAAATCACATCACCTTTTCTTAACAGACCATCCAATTCTCCATTTTAAACACATCTTGAGTACAAGGCATTCCTTTCCACCCTGCTGTATCAAGATACATCATCTTTCCACCAAAGTAACCAACCACATGCATCTCTTTATAAATAGGAAACATTCCCCCTGAAAACATAGCAAAGATATCCTCATAAGAGCTAGGGTGTTCATAATTCTCCAAATCCAAAGAGTGCAAGGCAATCAAAGCATAATGCAACATCTCATTTTTCATCATTGAGTTACTTAGCACATAATAAGAGGGATAGGCAACAGCAGGGTCATCTTCTAAAAGTTCATAGATGTAGAGTCGCTCTTTTTTTTTATTGTACATTTTGAAATTATAGTGGGTTTTAGTTTAAAAAGAGAACTGAACAAAATTAAGCTATAATCTCTTTTTAATTAAGGAGATATTATGCAAGAGCAGAGACAATTTTTATTAGATGAAGCACGAGCAGAAGAACCAATAAAAAATACACTACGGTTAGCTTGGGAGTTTATGGTTCTCAATAAAAAGTTTACATTGACAGCTATGAGTTTGTTACTTTTGTTAAATATATTAATAGCATTTTTAGGTGTGTTAGCCATGGTTATTTCAGGTATATTCTCTTTAGCAATTCAGATATATCTTTCAAAGTTGGTCTATGATGCTCAAAATATTGAAGAGTTTATTAAAGAGACAAAAGCCTCTAAGGTAGAAGTGGCAGTAGCTAAAAATGCTTTGGTTGCTACAGGTGCTTATTGGGCTTGGATTATACTCTTTTTATCTCTATTTTTTATTTTAGTTTTAGTTATAGAAAGTTATGGATTCTCTTTAGATAATATTAAAACAGTAGAAGAGCTTATGCTTATTGGTCAAATACTTCTTTTACCAATAACTATTTTAGCTATATTGGTGAGTTATATTAACCCTTTGGTTCAATCTAATATTGCTTTGGCATCAGATTTTAAAGGAGGCTTTTGGGCTACATTTAGTATCTTCTCTCCTAGTTTATGGAGAAACTCTTTTAAAAATGGTTATCCAAAATATATTGTTATGATGATGGGATTGATTTTTCTTGCTCTATTGTTTTTAGGTATCTTTATTAGTTTACCAATTATTAATATATTAGCAAACTTTATTGTTATTGTTATGATGTATGGTTATATGGTTCTTATCTCTGTAGTCTCAATGATGGGAAGAAGAATTGTAGAAACCTGAGTTCGATGGAATATCATATCCACAAAAGCCTAAAAATAGGTAAGATTTTCAAAATCAAATTTGTAGGACTAGCCCGTAGCTAATTCAAGAATTTTATTTAGGAAAGATTGCCTATTTTTAGGCTTCCCTATGGGTTTTATGAGGTTTCCCATATGCTTAGACAGATTTTTTTG
>JALUKJ010000125.1 GCA_027056615.1 Campylobacteraceae bacterium
TATCAAAGTAGTAGGATATGTCTATACTAAATATGGCAAAAGAGATACACAAGATGTTATTGATGATATTGAAGCATGGAAAGAGTTCTATAAAGATGATGGAGTAAGTGGAATCTTCTTTGATGAGACATCAACCGATGCCAATCTACTTAACCACTACAGTAATTTAAGTACCCAAGCTAAAAAGCGTGGATTAGAGTATATTATCTTAAATACAGGGATTACTACCGACCAAAGTTATGTTGACTCAGGTATTGCAGACCTTATTGTTAGTTATGAAAATTCTAATAATGAGCTATTGAGTAATCCACCTGCAACATATAATACTCCAACCAAGACAACAGAACTTTCAATCTTAATTTATGAGATGGAAGATGATAATGTAGATGACCTTATATCTTTTGCAAGAGAGCATAAGTTTAGTTATATCTATTTTACCGAAGATGGAAGCGACGGTAACCCTTGGGATAGTATCTCACAATATTTTGAAGATGAGGTTAGAAAAGCTTTAAATTAATAGTTGATGTAGCATAATTTGCTACATCTAATTTCTATAAATCCTCTGTTTTATAAAGCGTATAACCGTTCTATTTTTTCCTGCAAAGTCATAAATATCTTCAAAAAGCTCTTTATGGATAGTTGCCAAGCTTTCAAAAGTTCCAGCTTTTAGACGATTGAGAGTAGCACTTTCAAAAAGTTTTTTGGCTTTGAGTTTACTTGTTCGTGCTTCCTCTTTGGCTAATTCTATGAAGTATTATAGCGAAAAATAAGATGAAGAGCTTGACAACTAATACACTATCTGTTATACTATGCTATGATTAAAAGTTTTTTAGACAAAGAGAGTGAACAATTTTATATAACAGGAAAGAGTCGAAAAATTCCTCCAACCATACATAAAGTGGCACTGCGTAAACTAGATTACTTAAATGGTGCATTTGAACTAGATGATTTAAAAGTACCTCCTGCTAATCGTTTAGAAAAACTCTCTGGAGATTTAAAAGATTTTTACTCCATACGTATTAACAAGCAATATAGAGTGATTTTTAAATTTGATAACAACCATGCTTATGATGTAAAAATAACAGATTACCACTAAGGAGAGAAGATGATTGAGTTAGAAAGAGTACCAACACACCCTGGAGCCATACTAAAAGAGGAGTTTCTTGAACCCTACTCTATGACACAGAGCCATTTAGCAAAAGCATTAGGTACTTCGTTTCGTGCCATCAATGAGTTGGTTAATGAGAAACGAGGGATTACAGTTGAGATGTCATTAAGACTTTCTAAATATTTTGGAACTACTCCACAACTATGGTTAAACCTTCAAAATAAATATGACATCTACAAAGTCTCTAAAAAGAAAAAAGAGATACTTGATGAAGTTAAGGCTTTTAAGTTTGTGGCGTAAACGTTTGGCAAAGTTTTATTAAATCATAAAACCACAGCTCGACCACTCTGCATAGCCACCATATCTTCAATACGAATCCCAAACTCATTAGGAACATAAATTCCAGGCTCAATGGTATAGACCATACCATCTTCTACAATGGTATCAGATTTTGAAGAAATATACGGCATCTCATGAATATCTAGCCCCACCCCATGACCTGTTGAGTGAACATAGTATTTACCCATTCCACCCTTTTCAATAATATCTCGTGTAAATGCATCTATCTTTTTGGCTTTCATTCCTGAACGTGCTTTTTTTATGGCGTTATCATGAGCTTTTAACACCAAGTCGTAAGCTTTTTGAATTTTTTTCTTTTTAAATCTTTGCTCATAGCCAAACTCAAAATCTTTACGAGCTGAGACTGTACGTGTTCTGTCTGAACAGTAACGTTTATATTTTAACCCTGCATCTACCAAGAGTAAATCTTTTTTGAACAATTTAGTATCTGTTGGTAAAGCGTGAGGTTTAGCAGCATTGGCATTAACAGCAACAATAGGGTCAAATGAGAGTTCATATTTTCCTTTTTTAGAAAGCATCGCCTTTGCCATAAAGGTTAATATGTTTTCATCTTGTTTAAAGCCATGAGTTTTAATAAGTTCTGAAAAATTATCAAAAGCCTTTGCTCCCATTTTCGCTGATTTTTTCAATAAAAACAACTCTTTGGAACTCTTGATAATCCGTTTTTTATGAGAAAAATCAGGTGTTGCTACAAAAGTAGTTTTCAGACTCTCTTTTAACTTCTCAAAGTGAAACAGCGTCCACTCTTTGGGGTCATAGTGTATCTTTTTGATTTTTGATTTTTTTATAAGTTTATTGGCACATCCATATAAATCACCATCTATAATAACTGTTGCATTTTCAACACACTCTTTGGCTTCTATAGCATAACGTGGGTCTGTTATAAAAAAAGCTTCACTTCCAAGCTTTAGAAACAGAGCATTATCGGAGCTATAATCACACTCATAATAGATGGCATTTTCGTCTTTAACAATGTAGTTCATAGGAATATTCTCTTTTTTAAATGTTTTTTATAAGGTTTGTCACTGTAGGTTCGATTTCATCGAACGCCAAAATCAAATATGAAAAACAATATTTATATAAATCAGAATTTTAATATCATGTTCGATAAAATCGAACCTACAGTATTTAGGACACTCTATATAGTCTTCTAGTTATTTTGAAGAGCAACTTGTGCTTGTTGTCCAGATTGTGCTTCTTTCATAGCCTCTATCTCTCTCATGATTTGAACTATGGAAATCATAGCTAAATGGTAACCAAAAGGACCAAAGCCCACAATTTGTCCTGCACAAACAGGAGCAGTTAAAGAGGTATGTCTAAACTCCTCTCTTTGGTGAATATTTGATAAATGAACCTCTACTGTTGGAATCTGAACAGCAGAAATTGCATCACGAATAGCAATAGAAGTATGAGTATAGGCAGCAGGATTTATAATAATTCCATCTGCAACACCTAGACACTCTTGAAGTCTGTCAACAATCTCTCCCTCTAAGTTACTCTGAAAAAACTCAATCTCTACACCATTTTGTTTTGCATACTCTTCCATTTGAGTATGAATATCTTCTAACTTCATTGGTCCATAGATATTTTGTTCTCTAACTCCCAACATATTAAGGTTTGGACCTTGTATTACTACTATTTTCATTTTATTCCTTACTTTTTAAAATTTTATTGTGTATTTTAGCGAATTTTTGTTTCAAGATAAATTTTTATATTCTTTAGAGATAAGCTTTAAATATTTAATAGGAGTAACTCGCTTCATCTCTTTAGCTAACCACTGTATCTGAAACCATGCAGCCCCTGAATCTCTTAAATCGAAGTAGTTTTTAAGAGAACGGATATTGAAAGTTACTACCATATCTACTTTCCAATTATCTGAAACGATGTGTTTAAAACCATCTCCTACATTTCTTTTCTTCTTTCCAGACTCTAAAGCATTAAAAAGCTCCTCTGCATTACCTTGATACTTTTCTACAAAAGGTAGAGAAGATTTAGCAACTGCATCAACTAAAAAATTAGGATTTCGTTTGTATTGAAAAAGCAATTTATCATATATGGCTCGTATCTCAATAGTTAAATACTCTTTGTCAACAACAACAAACAGATTTAAATTTAGTAGCTTTTCTAAAAAAAACTCAAATGATTCTTGAGTCTCTATTCCAAGAGTAATAGAAGCTACAAAAGCATTAATCAGAGATGACATAGTATAACGTGTACTTCTAACAGAGATGGCTTGAAGTCTATGGCGCGCATGTTCTTGAAGAACTCCACGAGAGGTTCCCTCTATAAGGAAAGAGAGGGTTGCATGTTCTATAATGGAGTGGTGGTGATGAACCCAAGCTAAATTAGATAGTAACTCTGAGTTTTCAATACTATTAATTGCATCTCTATCCATATCTATCATAGCATTTTTTACACACTCATTTTCACTATTTTCAAAACTATCATAACAAGTTCTAGCAGAGATTTCAGCTACTCCTAAACCAGACTCTTGAAGTAGTGTTACTTTTGGTTTTTCATACTCAATATTATATTTTTCTATTTTTTCCATTACCTATACCTAATTTAAATTAACTATTATATTATATCTTAAGTGTGTAAAAAAGTCTCTCTCTTTAACACTACATAGACTACATCAACCCAAATTATGTAATATTTTGATAAGATTGCACATTATGAATTTAGGGAAATATCTGTCAATAACCTCTCCCAAAGCTTAAAGGTTATGGAAGAGGCTTGATTGACCAGACTGAGTAGCTAGAAATAGCCAACTACGATAACAGTGTTATCACACCTTGGAATGCTTCTCCAGTTCCAAGCTCTGTGTAGGCTCTTTAAGTTG
>JALUKJ010000126.1 GCA_027056615.1 Campylobacteraceae bacterium
GCTTGTTTCTGGGGAGTTTAGAGGGAACTTTACAGGTGAGGTAATAGACATTATGCCTTATGGTAAAGTCTATGGTGATGTTAAAGTAAATAATATTATTATTGAGCCAAATGCTGTCTTTGAAGGTGAAACTAAGATTGTTTCAGGACGAGTTCAACCTGATGATTTTTCGGATGTGCATATTGTTCAACCTAAAAAAATAGGATACTAAAAAGAATTAAATGAGACAATCCGATATTTATGAGTATCTTCAAAATAGAGATACTCAACTTAAGAATAAAATGCTTTTTGTCTGTAAAAATGACAAAGAGGCACAACAAACTGCTGATACTGCTAATTTTTTAAATTACCAAACCTTTACACTTCCCGATTTACGACTAAGTATGGGTGATGATTTACGCTCTTTTGGAATGGAAATTTATGAGATTATTGAAGCACTACATGGTTACTTTAATTGTAATAAAAAGAAGTTGCTTATCTCTCCTCTTAGAACACTACTTTTACCTCTTCCTAAAGAGAACTATTTTAAGACTATTGAAATAGAATTTGCTTCTAGTTTGAATCTTAATGAGTTAAAAGATAAGCTCTACTATTGGGGTTATCACTTTGTGGATATTGTTACTCAAAAGGGTGAGGTCTCTTTTCGTGGAGATATTATAGATATTTTTCCTCTAGGGGGTAATAAAGCCTTTAGGCTATCTTTGTTTGATGATGAGGTTGAGAGCATTCGTATCTTTTCAGTTGATACACAAAAGAGCGAGAAAGAGGAGCTAGAGGATATTAAGATTATTCCTGCTCTTTTAGGTTTTGAAAAAGAGGAGTATGAAGCTCTAAAATCACGGGTAGAAAATAGTAGTTTAGATACTTTTGTAAAAGATATAGATTCACTTGGATTTTGGTATTTAGATGATTTTGCTCAAAACTATGTAGAGGTATTTGAGTCACTACTACTTTGCAATATGCATGAAGAGTTAGAGGAGATTTACTCTTTAGATACACCTTTGATTCCAAAAGAGTCTTTTGAACTTTCTATTATTCCAGAAGCAACTAAAGTTAGAGAGTTAGAGGTTATAAAACCTAATGCCATTTTAGAGTCTAACAAGTATAAAAAGATTACGATTATTGCTAAAAATGAGTCAGTGGTACGTGGTAGTGAGCTAAATTCATTTGAAAATATTGAGTTTATTTATAAAGATATTATTGTCAATCTTATATCTGAAGATGAGGTTATTATCTCTCTTAATAAGCCTATTAAACGTAAAAAGGTTAAGAGAGCCTCTATTATTTTAGATGAGTTAAAAGTAGGGGATTATATTGTTCATGAAAATCACGGAGTAGGGCTTTTTAAAGGGGTAGAAAAAAGAGTAGTGCTTGGAGCAACACGCGAGTTTGTCGTGATTCACTATCAAAATGAAGATGCTCTTTTAATTCCTGTTGAGAATCTCAATACTATTGACCGTTATGTAGCAGACTCTGGTGGATTGCCTATCTTAGATAAGATGGGAAAAGCGAGTTTCAAAAAGCTCAAAGGTAAAGTAAAAGAGAAACTCTTTGCTATTGCCTCTGAAATCATTAATCTTTCAGCCCAACGTCACCTCAAAAAAGGGATTTTGTTTAAACGTGATGACCTTGACCATGAACTCTTTTTAAGCAAAGCAGGGTTTGTTCATACTGAAGACCAACTCGAAGCAATTAAAGCGATGATGGACGACATGAGTTCAGGTAAGATGATGGATAGACTCCTCTCTGCCGATGTTGGTTTTGGTAAAACAGAAGTAGCCATTAATGGTATGTATATGGCGTGGAGAAATGGCTATCAGTCTATGATGGTTGCACCAACTACACTACTTAGTTCTCAACACTTTAAAAGTATGAAAGAGCGTTTTGCAGAGTATGACATAAAAATAGGAAAACTTGACCGTTACACAAAAGGAAAAGAGAAAACGGCTCTTTTGAAAGCTCTTGAAGATGGGCGTGTAGATATGGTAGTTGGAACTCATGCTCTACTTAAAGCAAAGTTTAAAAAATTGGCGTTTATTGTGATTGATGAAGAGCATAAGTTTGGAGTGAAGCAAAAAGAGGCACTTAAAGAGATGGCTATAGATGTTCACCTGCTCTCTATGTCAGCTACACCAATTCCAAGAAGTCTAAATATGGCACTCTCACAAGTAAAAACCTTTTCAGAGATTTTAACTCCACCTGTAGAGCGTCAAGGGGTAAGAACCTTTGTTAAGTCTTATGATAAAAAAATCATAAAAGAGGCAATTACAAGAGAGTTAAGACGTGGTGGGCAGATTTTTTATGTCTTTAACTCTATTGCTCAAATTGAAGAGAAGAGAAAAGTACTCTTAGAGCTTATGCCAAAGCTTAGAGTAGCTGTCCTTCACTCTAAAATCTCTGCTGTTCAGACTGAAAAAGAGATGGAGCTTTTTGAAGCAGGTGAGTATGATGTTCTGCTTTCAACCTCTATAGTTGAGTCAGGTATCCACATGCCACAAGCAAACACCATGATAGTTGATGGAGCAGACCGTTTTGGAATTGCCGACCTGCACCAACTAAGAGGACGAGTTGGGCGTGGAGGAAAAGAGGGCTACTGCTACTTTATGGTAGAAGATAAAGAGTATTTAACTGAAAATGCAAAACGTAGACTCCTAGCCTTAGAATCCCATTCAGAGCTTGGAAGTGGGGCTGTTCTTGCTTTTCATGACTTGGAGATTAGAGGTGGTGGTAACATCATCGGCGAGGCTCAATCGGGGCATATTAAGCAGATTGGGTATTCGCTATATTTGCGTATGTTAGAAGATGCCATTAAAGAGTTAAGTGGAACTGTCGAAGAGGAAGAAATTCATGTAGATATTAAGCTTACAGTTGATGCCTACCTCAATGAAGAGCTTATAGAAGAGGACAGACTACGACTAGAACTCTACCGACGACTTTCTCAATGTCAAACTACAGGAGAGGTCTATGAGATAGAAAAAGAGATAGCCGACCGTTTTGGAAAGTTAGATACTATCTCCCGACAGTTTATAGATGTTATGGTTATGAAAGTTTTAGCAAAAGAGCAGAAAATCTCTAAGGTTGCGAATTCTGGGGAGAAAGTCTTTATTGAGTTTATTGACGAAAGTAAAGAGCGACTCTTTTTGAAAGCCAACTCTAAAGATGATGATGATTTGATTGCTTGTGCTATGGGGTATTTGAAAGGGAATATACTTTAATTTTACATACAAAATCAATAATAGTGATTAAGATAAACAGTTATATTTTTTAATAATAACATTTATAGAAAAAAGTAATTATTTAGAGATTTTTTCAGTATTTATTAAGTGCTAACATAGCATAATCCTATTATATTGATGGATATTTAAAATTTAATAAAAAATATTTATCAAAAAAGGAAAGGATATTTATGAAAAGACGAGACTTTTTTAAAAAAGCAGTGGTTGCAGGAGCCTCTATGGCAGTTGGTAGCACATTGGCAGAAGCAGGAGAGACACATCAGCCAATTGACAATAGACCAATAGGTAAAGTTGCATTTCCTGAGAAACGACCTTTGATTACACATTCAGACAGACCACCACTTTTGGAGACTCCAAGAGAGGTATTTACTTCACGTATTACACCAAATGACCAATTTTTTGTACGTTGGCATATGCCAAATATTCCAACACACATTGACCCAAATACATACACTATTAAGATAGATGGTTTAGTAGAGAAAGAGCTAGAGATTTCGCTAAATGACTTAAAGACAAAATTTGAGCAGGTTGAAGTTGAAGCTGTTTTACAGTGTGGAGGTAACTCTCGTTCAGCATTCACTCCAACAGCAGGTGGTATTCAGTGGGGTTCGGGTGCTATGGGGTGTGCTTTATGGAAGGGTGTACGTCTATCAGACATACTTGACCATGCAGGGCTTCAAAAAGATGCAGAGTGGATTGGGTTTAATGGTAAAGAGACAGCAGCCTATTATGAGACACCAAACTTTGTACGTGAGTTAAGAATTGAGGAGCTTGATGACCATGTTATCTTAGCTTATGAGATGAATGGTGAAGATTTACCTTATCTTAATGGGTATCCGTTGCGTTTGATTATTCCTGGAACTTACTCAGATTCATGGGTAAAGATGCTCTCAAAAATTACAGTAACAAATGAGTACAAAAAACTATTCTTTATGGATAAGGCTTACCGTGTGCCTGATAATGAGTGTGAGTGTGAAACACCAGAGAAGAAGTCACCTAAAACAAAACCAATTACAAAGATGAATGTAAAATCGGTTATTGGTTACCCAACACAT
>JALUKJ010000127.1 GCA_027056615.1 Campylobacteraceae bacterium
GTTTGGGTAATACATATCTGCTAAATCTTACTTTTGAAACTCCCATAGAGTCAAACCTTTCTCTAAAAGAGATATTTACTTATGCTAGAGCAAAATATAAACTCTACTTTAAAGGAGAGTTTATCTGCTTCTCTCCTGAAAAGTTTATAGAGATAGAGGGTAATACCATCTCTACATACCCAATGAAAGGAACTATTGAAGCTTCAATTCCTAATGCTAAAGAGAAAATTTTAGCCAATAGAAAAGAGATGGCTGAACATGTTATGATAGTTGATTTGATGCGTAATGACCTTGGTATGGTAGCAACTAAAGTAAAGGTAGAGAAGTTTCGTTATATAGAGAAGATAAAAGCAGGTAAAAAAGAGCTACTTCAAGTTAGTTCAAAAATCTCTGCAACACTTCCAACTAATTGGAGAGACAATATAAGCTCTATTTTAAAAACAATGCTCCCAGCTGGTTCAATTACAGGAACACCTAAAAGAAGTACTGTAAATATCATTAACAATACTGAAAACTACAAAAGAGGCTTCTACACAGGTGTTTTTGGCATTTTTGATGGAGAGAATCTCTACTCTGCTGTTATGATACGATTTATTGAAGAGAGAGATGGGAAACTATTTTACAAAAGTGGAGGTGGCATCACTATTGATAGTGATGCACAGAGTGAATATGAGGAGCTAATAGATAAAATCTATCTACCATTTTAAAATGAAGAGACGACAAATCCACCAACTCTACTAGCATAAGCTCTAGCACTAGAACGGCTACTAAATCCTGTTAAGATTACTTTATAGTATCTTCCAATTTTTTTCACAACAGCAGGGTGTTTTCCATGATGCATATCTGCAACCTCTTGTGCTTTTGCTCTTGAAGAGAATGCTCCAACTTGAACACCAATTCCACCACCAGAAGAGTAGCCACCACTACTTGAAGATGGAACACCATAAGGGTCATTTACAGTGTAAGTTTCTCCACCTGTATTGTAAGATGGTTCAGGAGTATACCCTCCACCACTCATACTTCTACCTTCACTCATACTTCCACCTTGAACAATAAAAGCTCCCGGGAAACGACTGTTTTTAAGCTGATTTGCTTCTGCTACTGATGATATACCTGTAACAATCACTTTGTTCATTGCTCCACGTTGAATGTAAGCTGATTGCCCAGGAGCTAATGAGAGTGAACTTTTAAACTGTTCAGCAGCATAATAGTCTTTAAAAGCAGCTACTTGAAGATGAATACCACCTCTTACACCTTGACCTACTGATGATGCACTAGATGGTGCAGGATAACTTGGTGTAGATGGTTGAGAAACACCACTACCATTATTATAAGGGTCTGGGTAAGAGGAGGCTCCTCCTGTCTCATAAGGATTTGTATATACTGGTTGAGATGTTGTTGTTTGTTGAGGATATGTTGTTGTTCCTGTCGATTGAGGATAACTAGCACCTGTAGTATTTATAACGGTATTATCTGTAGGGATTTGATTGTAATCAACACCTGAATTAGAAGTAGTAACTGCATTTGGGTCTTCATAAATAATAGGAGTAGCCTCTTCATAAACAGGTTGTTGTGGGTTTGTATAGACTGGCTGTGTTGATTGAGCTTGAGGTTGAGTTTGTTGTATAGGTTTTACACAACCTGTTGCAAAAATAGCAACAGATATTGTTACCAATATAGTTTTAGAATACTTTATCATTGTTTTCCCTTGAAAGTTTTTTACTATTATAACAGTAAAAATATTAATATTAGAATTTTATTGTTGCTTATTGAGTGTTCTTTCTTTTCTACTTGATATAGAAAAACGTAACAGTTCATCAGCAGAGTTTATATATTGAGGTAAATTTTTAAAGCTTAAATCTAATAATTTAGAGGTTACAAATGCATCTGAAAAGGCTCTATGTTGCGTATGTTCACCAAGTTCTAGTGTCTCAACTAAATAAGCTAAACCATAGCGTTCACTCTCTATTGTTCGTCTTGCAAGGTCTATGGAGCAGAGCTTTTGATTACCAATAGTCCCTAAACCAAAACGCTCAAAGGAGTGGTTTAAAAACCCATAATCAAAGTTTGCATTATGTGCTACAAATATGGCATCATCTAAAAATTCACGTAACTTTGTCAATACGTCTAATCTACTTGGAGCATCTATTAAATCTTCAGGAACAATACCTGTTATCTTCGTAATATACTCTGGTATAAAAGTACACTTAACAAAACTTTCAAAACGGTCAATAACTTCACCATTTTGAACCATAACAGCTCCTATCTCAATAACCTGTGAAGCCTCTGGCTTAGAACCATTAGTCTCAATATCTATAACACAATATTTTTGATGTTCATAAGAGGTAAAGTAAGTCTCTAAACGGTACTGACCATATTCATAAACAATAGGATAACCTGTAGCTTGAAGCAATATAAAGAGCGTATCAGCATCTTCAAACAGTGTCGTGTGCTTTTTTACAATACGTTCATAAGAAGCTTGTGACAGATAGCCACTATTTCTTCTAAATGCTGATGTTAATTCTTCATAGACTCTTTGCATTGGCAATAAACTTTGTCACCTTTTGGTAATCTTTTTTTCCTTTGATGCGTTCAACTCCTGAACTTACATCAACACCATAAAAATTATATTTTTTTAGTTCTTCCAAATTATCAGGGTTTAAGCCACCTGCTAAGATAATTTTAGAACAATCGACACCATCAAACCACTCTAAATTAAGTCGTTTTCCAGAACCACCATACTCTTCACAATAAGCATCTACCAAACGGTAACGGTTACTATATTGTAAAACATCCTCTCTTTTTTTAGCACGAATAACAGGTAAGGTTTTTGACCCTATCATGTCTAATGCCTCTTCATCTACCTCAAAATGAATTTGAGACAGTGTCAAGTCACAATATCTTGAAATCGTATCAATAGTATCTATTCCTTCATTAACAAATAGTCCTACTCGCCCTACAAAAGGTGGTAGTTTGTCAATGATTTTTTTTGCATTTGCAGGGGTAATATATCGTGGTGAATCTTGATAAAAAACAAAACCTAGGGCATCAGCCCCAGCATCAATTGCTTGTATTGCATCTTGCAAATTAGTAATACCACAAATCTTTACTCTCATGAAAACTCCTAAACTTCCCTCAAAATGAAAAAAATTATACCTTTAAAGAGTCTATAGAGTGCTTATAACCCTCTTTATTTCCAAAAACATATGACCCTGCGACTACAACATTCACACCTACCTCTCTTAATTGATGAATATTTTGGTCATTTACCCCACCATCAACCTCTATAAGACAGTCAGGATTATACTTTTCAATAAGTTTTTTTAGACGTTTAGCTTTATCTATAACATTACTAATAAACTTTTGACCACCAAATCCAGGGTTAACTGACATTAAAAGTACCATATCTACATCAGCCAACAGAAATTCAATAGCTTCAGGTGATGTATGAGGATTTAACGTAATGGCAGGACGAATACCCAAAGAGCGAATCTTTTGAATTAGTCTATGAGGATGCTTCTCTTCTTCTATATGAAATGAGATAAATTCTGGTTTCAATGGAGCAAAAAGGTCAACAAAAAAGCTATTGTTCTCTACCATAAGGTGAATATCTAGTGGTTTAGTTGCTACTTTAGCTACAGCCTCCACAACCACAGGACCAATGGTTAAGTTTGGTACAAAATGACCATCCATTACATCTACATGAACAAAGTCACACCCTGCCTCACAAATTGCCTCTACATCTCGTGCCAAATTTCCAAAATCGGCAGAGAGAATACTTGGAGCTATCAACATCTAAAATCCTAGTTTTAATTTTTGCGTATTATATTGGTTTTTTGCTTTAGCCTACTCCAAAGAATATTTCTTAAAAAAAACAAAATATCACAGTCTCTTTTAAATAAAAAAGGAAGATAATTCGACTCTATAAAAAAAATAGGAATATAATTATGAGAAAAACTAAAATTGTTATAACTGTAGGACCTGCAACTTCATCTTTAGAGATGATTAAGAAACTAATTCAAAAAGGAGTTAATGTCTTTCGACTTAACTTCTCTCATGGCGACTATGAAACACATGAAACAACTATTCAAACTATTAGAGAAGCCTCTAAAGTATTAAAAAAAGAGGTAATTGGTAAAGCAAGATTTTTAAAATATGAGACAGTTAAAGCAGTATAGGTATTTTTTGAAGATAGTAAATCTATGCGTCTGATAATTTCAACAGATGAGAAGTTATCAGGAGAAGAGATTATCAAAAGATATGCAAAGAGATGGGA
>JALUKJ010000128.1 GCA_027056615.1 Campylobacteraceae bacterium
TAGTCGTGAGCTTGTTGAGTTTCCTTATCCATTTTAAACTTATAGAAACTTCGTGCATAGAGGTAGTGAATAACCATAGAACTTAAGTGGTCATCTTCTAGTTTTGCTCCATACTTCTCTACACTTTTAAGAAGCTCTTTATATTGAGCTAACATCTGCATATCTATGTAGTGTGTTGCTACTCCCATCGCTTCGGTATTGGTTTTATCAATGCCTAATTTTTTAAGCTTTCCAAAGCCCTCTACAATATATTGGGTAATGTACCAGTTAGAGTGGGGTGACTCAAACCACGCCCAGCCTCCATCTTGGTGTTCAAACTGTCGTTTAATCAGTTTATTGTAAGCACTTTTTTGAGATTCTGCTAAACGGTTTAAGTCAAAGAGTAGCCCTAAGTTTGCTTGTTGCTCATCTTCACTTTTTGCATTAAGCACCCAAGGGGTCTCCTCTAAAAGTACCGATTTTAGCTCTTTGTTGGTCTCTAACGCAGAAAGTAGCTCTTTTTTGCTCTTCCACTTGTTAAATAGCTCTCTGGTTTTTGGTGAGGAGTTGGCAATCTTACCTGCAATGGCATTAGCAAAGTATCGGTTAAATAGTTGTTCATTACACTCATGAGGGAACTCCATAAGGTAAGGTAGTGAACGAATAGCATACCAAGCAGGGTTAGAGGTAAACTCTAAAGTGAGCTTGTGGTTGCTAAGAGTGTTTGAATTACTGTTTTTAAGTGATTGGAGTGTAAAGCTCTTTTTCTCATGAGCTTTTACAAACATATTTTTGCTCTCGGTTATAAAGACACGATTAGAGAGAATAGGAACAATGACCTCTTCTGCGTCACTATGGGTAGTAGTTTTTGCAATAATGGTATGTTTTAAAGCCGATACCTTGTCTACATTTGGTACTTTAAAGGTAAAGGAAATAGTAGTAGAAGCTCCTTTTTCAATGCTAATATTTTTTACAAATGGTTGAGCCATAATTGGTTGTTCTGTTACTGCATCAACCAAGTGAAGTTCACACGTTCCATTAACATTTTTGTCACTCATATTTACCACTTTAGCCACAAGAGTAATAGTGTCTTTTTCTCTAAAGAAGCGTGGTAGATTGGTAGTTACCATTAACTCTTTGGCTGTAGTAAAGGACTTTTTAGCCACAGCTGTTTTTAAATCTTTGGTATGGACAAAGGCTAGAAAGTTCCAACGTGTTAGGGCTTCATTGGTTTTAAAGTTAATGACAATATTTCCATCTTTATCGGTTTTTAAATCGGGTTTAAAATACATGGTCTCTTTTAGGTTTTTTCGTATGGTGACTTTTGGTTCTTTTGGAATTGCATTACGTTTTTTAGGTGGAGCATAAGTATCATAAGATGATTGTGCTTGAGGATACGGTGAAATAGGGGTAATTCCCCCACCCATACCACTTTCTGCTACAGCCATTGGAGCAGTAAGAGCCATTCTATCATAGGATTGGTAGCTGTTTATCCATTTGATTCTAGGGAAAATACGTTGAATATACCCTTGTGTAGAATCAATCCAAGTTTGACTTAGAGTTAAAGAGTAGAAATTTTTTCCACGCCATTGTCTGTAGCTAATTCCCGAAGAGGGATATAGAGATGGAATATGGAATCTATGAGGAAATAGTGCATCTAGTGAAGCATCATAAATAGTTGCTACCATTTGTGCTAGAACTCTCTCTCTGTTCTTGCCTGAAATTTTAATACTCCACTGTTCCTTCTCATTTGGTTTTAGTTTGTCTCTAAAGCTCATAAACTCTACATGAAGTTTATCATTCCATGGAATCTTAATAACTCCATTTCTTATAAAAGGTCGATTATCTTGAACCATAGTAAGTTGGTAGTCAATATTGCCTTGGTAGCTCTTTTTGATTTTGATTATCTCTTGTTTAAAATGTTTTAAATCTATCCACTTCTCTTCAAGGGTTTTGTTGTATTGGCTAATGGTTAAAAGAACTTTTACATTTGGAATAGAACTTTTAATTGTAAGTGTTGCCTCTTCTCCAACTTTATATGATTTTTTAGAGTGTTTAGTCCAAAGGTAGCTAGGCTCACTTAACTTTTTAGAGTTAATTGAATCACGGATAAAGACTTTATTTTGACTAAGAGTATTAGGCATTCCATCGACTGCAAGTATGAATCGGTAGTAACCTTGTGGTAGGTCATTAAATGAGATATTTTTACTTTTTGCAGTATTAAAAATAAGAGTTTTTATAAGCTCTTCTTTTCTTTTGAATTGCTTCTCTTCGTCATAGCGATATTTAGGAAAGAGTTGTTCAAATGCCTCTTTTGTATAGCTCTTTTTGTCTCCTTGTTTCCAATAGCGTTTAACATAGAGTCTATCTTTTGCTTTTAAACGATAAATCTTAATAGTCCCCTTTAGAGGAATATCCTCTCCATTTAGATTTTGACTATCTAGCTCTAAGGTATTATTATCTTCAATATTTTGTTTACGCTTAAACTTTAGCTTCATAACAAAGTTAATTTTTCCAATATGTAGTGTAGTTGAGCTTGAATGGGTCTCTCCTGTGGTGTCAGTGACATCAGCATAGATAGTAAAGTCATAGTTTGGGTAGTTTTTAGCGTCAGATTTATCCTCTTTCGCCTCAAAGTTAATATTAAACTCTCCATTTTTATTGGTAGTTAGCTCTCCAGAGCTTATCTGAACAGATGAGGTGTGTCGTGGTAGAAAACTACCACAATACCAATTGTAGTGAGTAGTTCTCTCTACTCTATAGCTAACTTTTGCTCCATCTAGTCCATTTCCTGCATAAGCTTTAGCTAAACCTTTAATATGAATGCTATCTCCTAAACCATACTGCTCTCTATTTGGTTTAAAACTTACCTCAAATTTAGGACGTTTATACTCTTCAACCTGAATACTCTTCTCTCCACCCAATGAAGAGTATAGATACATTGAGCCTAAACGTCCACTACTAGGAGCTGTAAAAGTTCCATGAAAAGCTCCAAATTCATCTGTCTTAAACTCTCTTTTTGCAATAGTTTGACTGTTGGTATCTCTAAAGCTTACTATCACTTTTTGAGAAGTCAAAATCTTAGGTTTCTTTTTGTTGTAATGTTGAATAGCCAAACCTTTAAAATAGATGGTCTGTTTTGGTCGATAAATTGAACGGTCAGTAAAAAAGAAAACTCGTTTATTTCCATTGGTAGGGTAGTTACGACGATATTGTGGATAGATTTGGTTATTCTCCATATCTAAAATATCATCTCCATTTTTAAGAGATATATGGTAGCTGTTTTTTAAGTTGCCAATAGTAACAAACCCTTGGCTATCACTTTTTTTGCTTAATTTATTTCTGTTATTTTGTAGTGTTACCTCAACCCCCTTTAAAGGTTCACCACTCTTTCTGTCAACAACTAAAAGTTCATCTCCTCGTGCTAAATAGCTGAGTTTAGAAATAGTAAACTCTTTAAAGATATATTTTTTCTCAAACAATGAGTTAGGAGAGAGAAGTAGAAGATATTGTCCTACACCTAGTCTACCTAAGGAGAGTTCTGTTCCATGTTGTTTATGGTCTGTAGTTTTGGGTAGGCTAAAGTTAATATCTTTAAATGGACTAAGTGTTTTTATAAACTTATAGGGAGTTCTTTTATGCTTTAGATGGTTTCTCTGTTGAGGTGTGAGTTTAAATATTTTAACAAATAGGTGGTCAATATTTCGGTAATCTATCTTTGCTAAGATATTTTCATTAGGTAGATTAACCTCCTCTATATTTGCTTGTAGATATTGTTGCATAATATTTGATTTTAGAGCTTTTGCTTTCTGCTTTACAAATAGGTTACTACTTTTTAACCCTAATGCAACAAGCTCTAAACCCTTTTTAAAGTCATGATGTTGCCTTGCGTTATTCATAAGCTCAATAAGTGCTTCAGAGTTTGGATTACTATCTACTAAACGGTGAAGTGCTTCAATATAGTATTTTTGAGCATTGTCGCCTTGATAGTGCTGTTTTACAAACTTTAAACGTAAAATATTTACATAGTCTAATGCTTTTTTATAATTATTGGTTCTATAATAGTTTAGTAGTTTTTGGTAGAGTAGGGTACTTTGGTAGATAAAATCTTTAGGGTCGCTACTTGTAAATGGCATTATAGAAAACTGCTGTGCATCTCCAAAAGCATCTTTTGTTTTAAAGTAAAAATCCTCTTTAGTTTGATGAATATAAGAGCTTGTATTACTAAAATACTCCAATGCTCTAAAAACTAAAAAATCATAAAGGTCAGGTCGCAAGGCTTGGGTATTTTTTGATGGAGTTAAAATCTCTTTATAGTTCTCTAATGCAATATGTTTTGTCTTCTCATCTAAAGATTGTTGATAAAGTTTATAAATTTTATTTAAAAAATCTTCACTACTCCAAGTTAAGATATTGCTATTTGTACTATTTTTTATAGCTGTTCGTTTATGTATACGGTAGTAGTTCTCTTCAAGATAGCTACTATACATCTGAGCTAAAATAGAGTTTAAAATAGCTCTTTCATCACTATTTGAAGCCTCTTTAATTGCCTTTTCAACACTCTGAATCGCTTTTACTCTACCATCTTCATTAAGAGTTGAGATATAGTTCTTTTTATAAAGTGTTGATTTGATAAATTGAACGCTATTTTTCTCCTCTTTGGCAGAGTTATAAACCTTCTCTACTTCGTTTAATGCACTTTTGGGAAGACGTTGTGAGTTAAACTCTTTAACCTTTGTCCATGAGGCTTGATAGTCAAAAGAGAATAGTAAAATGGGTAATAATATATAAAAAATGAGTAGTTTTTTCACACTAGAGCCTTTTTTTCTAAAATTTATAAAGTATATCTAAAATATGTAAATAAAGACTACTCCTCTATTTGTTGGGATTGGTGGTAAAATTATTTATATATATTAATATATTTTGAAAAGTTATACATAAGTTGGTTGTAATTTCTTTTGATGTAAAGTTGAAGTAGGGAAATTATTGCTAGGAGAAGTAATTACTATGCGAGTGAGAAATCTTGAGAATCTGTTTCTCAAACATTTTGACTTTCTTCGTAAAGATTATGGCTTTGAGTACGATGCTTTATCACATCGTTACTTTAAGGGAAATCAAGTCTTTCAAGCTCAACATGAACATGGAGAGTTAAAACTTTGGTTGAGCTATAATCAAAAGAGAGTGACAATAGAAGAGTTTATGTGTAGTGTAAAGAATAGGGATTTTACCTATCCAGAGAACTTTATGCCAATTGTTATTACCATGGGAGATGTTGATAGCAGATTGGCGTTCGATTCTAAACTTGTTAAAGAACAGATGAATAAGATTTCTCCCTAAAGCTATAATTAACAAAATTATAGCTTTTATCTACAATTTTCTACACAAAATCTTTCATAACGTACCGTTCCCCCACAAGCAGAGAAACAGCTATTATACTCAACTGCACAACCACAATTATTGCTACATGTTTTTTGAGCATGTTGGATTTCAGTTGCTAAACTTGGTCGAATTGGCTCTCTTGGTTCACTAGGTTCATCATTTTCTAATCTATTAATCATATTTTTAAGTTCATTGGCACGATTACACTCATATTTGTTATGATTTTTTGAACAGCTATGTTGGTAGTGTTCAAGGTCTTGGTTATTTCTATCCATCTCTCTACTCCATGAATCCATTGTTAAGTGGTAACGGTGTAATTCATCTTGATATTGTCTAAAAGCATGTTCATAACCACTCATAATATGAGGGAAATTCTCTTTTGCACTCTGCTCGGCTCTTACTAAACAGTTATCTTGTTTTTTATTGCAATCTTTTTGACACACTTTTCGTTCACTTGAACAATTTTGTACACAAGCTTTTCCTTGACTATCTTTGGGGAGTATGTAGTTTGTTTTTATCTCATAGCGTGGAGAACATGCTGTTATAAGTAGCATAAAAAAGAGGATAGTGTATCGCATTGAGTAAAACCTTTATCTATAGAATTAATGATTATATTATATCATTATAATAAGGAATAAAGGTTTGTAGAAAGTGAGTAGGTATTTCTACCCACAAAAGAGAGAGGAGACTTGTTACAGTCTAGCCTCATATCTTCTAAGCATGTAAAGTTTCTTAAGAATCTTTTTACGTGTTGCAATTTTCTCTTTTTTACGAGCTTCTGTTGGTGTTTCGTAATGTTGTCTAGCTCTTGCTTCAGTAACAATTAGGTTTCTGTCACATTGTCTTTTGAACTTTCTGTAAGCATCATCAAAAGCATCTCTTTGAGATAGTTTAATTCCTGGCATGTCAAGCACCCCCTTTCTTATCTGATTTTCCGAACAGGTCGAAAGTGATAAATTGGGGCGAATTATATCGCTTAAATTATTATGTTTAGATGATTTGTGGTAGAATGGGTTTAATAAAAACCGTAGGGTGCGATTGCCATCGCACCATTTTAAAGATAAAAGGTTTTATTTGTGCAAATAATTTTAACGGTGCGATAGCAATCGCACCCTACGAGGAACTCTAATGAAACTACGAAAACTGCATATATATGATTACAAGATGTTTAAAAATTTTGATATAAGTTTTGTAGATAAGAATGATGAGGCTTTGCCTATTGTTGTTTTGGCTGGGGTTAATGGGAGTGGGAAGACTTCGCTTTTGGAATATGTAAATCATATTTCTTTACATGCAGAAATATATTATACAAAATTAGCTATAGATGTTGATTATAAAACAAGAGATGATAGAGGAAGAATAATTGGAATGAAATCTATATCACTACCTTTTGAGATAGAAGAAAAAGGAATAATTTTTAATACTATTCAAGATTATAATAAATTTTTATTTTCTCCTCTTTACTTTTCAGCAGAAGCAGATGATATTTCAAATGTAGAAAAAGAGTTTGTAAAATATTGGTATAATCAAGTGAAATTTTATAATAAAAGAAATAATGAAATAACAGAGATTTTACAAAAATTTATAACAGAAGTCTTAGATGGTTTAGATTTAGATTTTACCTACAGCTATATAGATGAAGATGATAATATTTTTTTTCAAAATAGTAGTAATGAAAAATTTAAAATAAGTGAACTCTCAACAGGAGAACAAACATTACTTTCAAAAGTTTTATATCTATTTTTCAAAGACTACAAAGACAAAGTAATCTTAATAGACGAACCTGAACTATCACTGCACCCATCATGGCAAAACAAAGTTTTAAAAATCTATGAAAACTTTGCTCTTAAAAATAACTGTCAAATTATTATAGCTACCCATTCGCCACATATTATATCAAGTGCAAAAAATGAATATTTACGCTTTTTAAGAAAAAATGAAGAGGGAAAAATAGAAGCTATAGAGAATATTACAGCTTATGGTCGAGATATAGAGTGGGTTTTAGAGCAGATGGGTGTAACAGATATAAGATTACCTAAAATTACAAAACGATTTAATGAGATACAAGAGCTAATTAATAATCAAGAGTTTGATAAAGCAGAGAGTGCGTTAGATAAGTTAGAGTATGTAATAGGAGAGAATGACAAAGATATTTTAGCTCTTAGAAATGATTTAGCTTTTGAACGGATAGATTTTGAAGAAGATAACTAAGACAAAAGAGCCAAAAAGTTTAACTGCTTATCGAAGTACAATCTCTCATAATAATTTAGAAGATTCAAATATTTATGAAGATTTGAAAGAGAAAACAAAAGGTAAAAATTAGATGCAACCCCTATACAAATCCTGCTACCTCCTAGACCAACGCTGTTACGATGACTATGTTCTAACCGAAGATATACTTATGGAACACGCCTCTATGGGTATGGCTAACTATATTCGAGCCAATTTTAAGCCCAAAACTTCTGTGCTAATAGTTGCAGGAGTTGGAAACAATGGAGCAGATGGTATTGTTTTGGCTAGACTCTTGCAAGGTGAGTATGATGTTAAGCTCTATTTGCCTTTTGGAGTTCGTTCTGTTATGGCAGAGGTGCAACTAGAGCGTGTACAGTGTTTAGATATTGAATTTGCTGATGAGGTACAAGAGGTAGATGTAGTTGTAGATGCCATTTTTGGAGCAGGGCTGAGTCGTGAATTAGATGAAAAGACACGAAAACTTATTGTGCAACTAGAAAAGCTAAAGAGTTTTAAGATAGCTTGTGATGTTCCTACAGGAATAGATGTAGATGGCAACCCTTTACCTATGGCTCTTTTTTGTGATGTGACTATTACTATGGGAGCTTTAAAGGAGTGTTTGTACTCTGACATGGCAAAAGATTATGTGGGTGAGGTTATCTGTGTTGATTTGGGAATTAGTCATGAGAAGTATACTATTGGATTTAAAAGCAATACTTTTTTGCTTGAAGAGAGTGACTTAAAACTACCAACACGTACAAAAGCCAATAGCCACAAAGGTAACTTTGGGCATTTAGCTGTTATATCAGGTAAAAAAGAGGGGGCAGGGATAATGTCGGCTCTTTCAGGATTATGTTTTGGAGCAGGACTTGTAACTGTGGTCGGAGAGGTTGAAACTTCGCTTCCTTTAGCTCTTATGGAAGATATTGATTTGCCATATAATACTACAGCTATAGCTTTTGGTATGGGCTTTTTAGAGTTTGAAGATGAGATTGTAGAAGATATTTTAGAGAGTAAAGTACCTTTAGTATTAGATGCAGGAGTATTTTCAAATGAGATAATTTTAGAGTTTTTAGAGCAACGAGACCGAGAGATAGTTTTGACTCCACACCCTAAAGAGTTTGTAAGTTTGTGGAATATGACCATAGATAGCCCTTTAAATATTGCTATTTTACAAGCCAATCGGTTTGAGAAGGTTCGAGAGTTTTGTGAACTTTTCCCTCATGTAACACTAATTTTAAAAGGTGCAAATATGATTATTGCCCAAGATAAGAAGCTATTTGTTAATACTTTTGGAACATCTAAGTTAAGTAAAGGTGGAAGTGGTGATGTGCTAAGTGGACTTATTGGAGCGTTATTAGCCCAAGGGTATTCTACTTTAGAGTCTGCAATTCAAGGCTCATTAGCTTTAACCATGGGGGCAAAAGCTTATAGTGGTAGCTCTTATTCTATGCTTCCAACAGATTTAATAGAGGAGATAGCTAAGCTTGAATATACTAAGAAAAAAGGAAATAGATGAAAAAAAGATTAAGCATATTAGTACTTTCAGTATTTTTTGTAGGTTGTGTACCTGCACCAAAACCAATTATTGGTATGGGTACAGGCATAGGCACTTCAATACAAAACAATGATTTGGAGTATGGTCGTCCACCTCGTAACTACGCTTCTGCAATTCGTGACTACTTTTCAAGTAGACTCAAACACCCTAATGGGGCAAGTTTTCAAATATCTGTACCTAAAAGAGCTTATAAACGAAAAGGTTTAGCTTATGGTGGAGATGTAGAATGGAAAGGGTGGCTAGTAAAAGCAAATATTTCTGAGCAGAGTAGAACAGGTCGATACCACTCCCCAAAACCCCATATGGTACTATTTTCTGGTGACCAAATTGTAGAGGATATTTTAGGTAGATCTCATAAACTTATTACTATAGTGGATAAATAGGTATTTAAAATGGCAAATTTCAATACACACTTTATAGTAGCATCAGGGGCTTCGGCTGTGGTTTCTGCAACACTGCTTTCTATGGAAGTAGTTAACCCACAAGAAGCTGTAATTGCTTTTAGCATAGGAACACTTGGTGGATTACTTCCTGATGTTGACTCTTCACGATCAACAGCCATAAAAGTTGGTTTTAACGTACTCTCTTTGCTTATGACAATAATGATTATATTTGTTAAATCCTCCACCTACTCTTTAATTGAGATGTTAATAGTTGCCTCTTTAGTCTTTATGGGGATTCGTTATGCTCTTTTGGAGTTTTTTAGAAAAATCTCAAAACATAGAGGAATGTTTCATAGTATTCCAGTTGCATTGCTTTGGGGATTAGTTGTGGCTATTGTCTCTCAATGGTTTTTTGACTTAAACTCATTGGTCTCTTGGGTTTATGGTTTTATGATTACTTTTGGATATTTTGTTCATTTGATATTAGATGAAATATATAGTGTAGATTTAGGAAATAGACGAATGAAAAAGTCTTCGGGAACAGCACTAAAATTTGGAATGTATAAAAATAGAAAACAGCAGATTCAAACTATTGTAATATATCTGCTTATTCCTATTCTTTTTAGTATAGCTCCAAATACAGAGCTTGTTCAGACAGCACTATTTTCTAAAGAGGCATGGTTGAGTTTTACAGATATTATTTTACCTTATGATGGTAAGTGGTTTTTTCATTAGGAAAACCTTTAAAAATCATTTTTACTTCTCTAGTTGAATAATTTCTAATTTATTAAAAAGAAAATATTAAAAAGTCAGTTAATAACTTTATCTATTGTATTGATATTTATCATAACTAGTACTCTCTTTTTTAGACAAATACAAGAAAATTCTTCCTGCAATGTTATAGATAAGAATAAAACTAAAGAAGTTAATACTCATAAAGGGGGAGATTTAGATAATAGAGTAGAAGAGCTTTTAAAATAAATCTAAAAAGTAATAATTTTTACTCTCTCCTACGTGGGAGTGTATACAAGAATATCAAAATTAAATATTACGGTGTTGTGAGGCACAACAGCCTTGTATAATACAAATAGAGGTAAAAGTGATAAAATACCTCCAAAGGATTAAGGGTAAATAGAAACACCCTAAAACACTAAAATAGTCAAAAATATCTACAGTTATTTAACCCTCAAAAACCTCCAACTTCCCCTCTTTCCCCAACGTATACAAAATCTTCCAAACCACATCACTGTCTAACTCTTCTCCATTCATCTCATAGAGTCTACCATTTGGAAAAATAGAAATATCTAAAATCTTATCGCCTTTTTTTAGTTTGGTTATCTTTTTATGCACAAAGTTCTCTTTGAGATAGGCTTTAAAATACTCCATATTTGACAAATAAGCGTGTTCTTTAAGTTCTATTGAATTCTTTTTGAATAGATAAAGGTTCTCTCTGTTTTCATGCAGATACTCCCAAAGTTTTTGAGCCTCTTTTGGTTCTATGTATGATTTTTTTTCATCATCACCATAGTAAAGAAAGCCTTTTGTACTACACTTAATGGGTCTGTTGTCTTTTGAAAAGTGTAAAATAGTATTGGTGTAGAGTTCTCGAATGACGCTTATAAAAGTTTTTAGGTCGGTGTGATTTTTTTTGATAGTGTAAGTTACTTCTACTACTTTTCTAGCTCTTTTCTTCTCTGTTAATTTAACCTCTAGGTCTGTGAATTTGTTGATGTCGATTTCTGCTCGTTTTAGAACTTTTAATTTAAAATTAGAATAGAGTTTATGACTATTTGGGACTTTTAAAATGTCTTGAAGATGCTCTACCTCAAAAGTTCTTGAACCAATTTTATTGTATTGCTTTAAAAGCAGATACATTCGTTTTGAGTAACTAGATTTCATTGGTAAAATATGTCTAAAATCGGCTAAAATTCGTGTTCCTATAATCTCTAATAGATAAGGCTTTAATCTTTTATCAAATCTACAAGTAATTAAATGTTTTTCATATTTAAAGTATGAAAACCAATTTACTATCTCCCAATCACTATCTTCTGTTGGTAGTTCCAATGGTTTAGTCATTAATGATTTTACCGTATCTTTTAATTGTTTAGAGTTCCATTCTCTACCTGTTTTTTCTTGAAGCTCTCCAATTGTAAATTTATAATCTTTAAAATCTTCATCCTCTTTAGAGATACTTGTTAAAAGCGTTAATACAATATCAATTTCGGCTCTTGTCAAAGCATATCTAGCATTAACAAGAATATGTGATTGTCTTGTGTGGTTTCGTTTAGTTAAATCTCCATCCATAATTATATTACCTTTTTAAAAATTAGTAATATTATATCAAAAAATGGGTAAATCATATATTACTATTTTTTTAATGAGTAATATATAATGGATAAAAAGTAATAGTTAGACTATAAAAGGTAATATATAGTAGATAGAAAGTAATAGTTAACTCTTCTAAATCCCACAAATTAGGGCTTATAGAGACCTCTACAGCTGATAACAGCTTTTATATTTAAAGAGTCTATGGTTCAAATTTATTTTTCAAAGTTAGAATACCACTCTATTTCGACTCTTTTTAATCTAAAATAGGAGATTTTTAAAGGATTTAACTATTACCTTTTATCCATTTAGAGTGAATTAAGGTTTTTCTGATTATAACAGACTGTGTGGGCAATCTAATTATATGGTAAAATCCTCTAGCACTTTAGCTAAGCTAGAGGTAGTTTACTTAACGATTTAAAACAAGAAAATCAGTAGAGACTTTATCTAAAAGGTCAAAAGTTAAAGAAGAAACAAACATCTCCTCTTCTTGATGATGCATTACTATCAAGTCTACATCTCTATTTTCAATATACTCAAATAGGTCTATGTTCAATCCCTTTTTCTCTTCCATAAAATCACCTTCAAGATTAAACTCTTTTTTACAGTTTTCAAATAGTTTTTTATCTCTCTCTTTACTATTTTTATAAAGCTCTTTATCAAGATGACCTACAACAGTTACAACTGATACTAAACCATCTGTTTCAACATCAGGTGTTTTGTAGTAATAATCATGAACTATATCTATGGAGCTTTTTGGAAAAATATCTTTTGTCAACTTAATATCATCTTTTGTAGATTTCTCAATCTTAATAGGCATAAGAATATTATGA
>JALUKJ010000129.1 GCA_027056615.1 Campylobacteraceae bacterium
TGTAAAAAGTATAGAATATAGACCTAAAGGAAAGAAGAGGGAACAGGTTAAAATTTATGTCAATGAGATTGAGATTGAGCTAAGAAGAGATGCTACAAAAAGTATAATAAATTCAAAGGGGAACAAGGCTACAGAGAAAACAGCAGGAGAACATATCAAAGCTAGGTTGGTTGTTGAGAGACTTATCAATAAGCAAGGAGAAATTGTAGCACAATGGATACTTTTGACAAATGTAAGCAATAGTGTCTCTGCTGAGAAAATTGCTACTTGGTATTATTATCGTTGGAAGATTGAGAGCTATTTCAAGCTCCTAAAATCAGCTGGATTCAATCTTGAAAAGTGGCAACAAAAAAAGGCTGAAGCTATTTTTAGACGACTACTTATCTGTTCTCATGCTTGTGTTTTACTATGGAAGTTACAACAATCTAATGAAAAAAGTGCAGAGATTATTAAAAAGTTTCTTATAAAATTATCTGGTAGATTAATGGAATGGGGTAAGAACGATACAGCTCCTGCTCTATTAGCTGGTCTATGGAACTTTTTACAGATGATGGAGGTTCTTACTATCTATGATATTGATGAACTTTTTAAGATGAGAGATGATTTATCTGACATTATGGGAATCAATCTTGGGGTTGTGTAGAAAGTTATGATTTGAAAAGTATTTTGAGCAATGTAGAGCATAAAATGGATGAATTTTTGGAGATGGTTGAGTTATTTGGAATGTATTTAAATAGGGTTAACTTTGAGCCTAGGAAAACTAGTGTTTAAATTTGTGGGTGGTAAGGAATTAGTCCCAACATAAGAAGAAAAAAAGGAGGAAGAATACAATGAATCTTAGGGAGTTTTCATTTAAGTTATAGGTCTGTAAGTTTTCAAAATTACATTCTTCTCATGTTAGGCTTGATGAAGAATACACTTTTTACGTGTACTCTATGTGTAGTTAACTTGTTGATTATTATCTATTTTAGGAAATTTTTCTCTTCTATACCGATTAAGAGAGTCATACTTAACTGTTCACGCTAAGTAAACCCTACTATATTCATCTATTTTTCTTAAATCTTTACTGACACCCAACACACTCTTGACTTCTATCTTCAACATCATTATTTGTCTCAGGAGATTGACTTCGTAGATAGTAAGTTGACTTCAATCCAAACTTCCAAGCGTTCATGTAAATCTCATTAAGGTATCTACCACTTGCTTTGTCAAGTGTAATGAATATATTAAGTGACTGTCCTTGGTCAATCCACTTTTGTCTAATAGCACCAGCCTTAACCAAGATATTTTGGTCAAGGTCATAAGCAGGAGTATAGTAAGCCCAAGTATCAGGTGACAATTTAGGTGCACAAACAGGAATGAGTCCTGAGAGGTTCTCTTCAAACCATTTACGTTTATAGACAGGTTCAATGGCTTGTGTTGTCCCTGTTAAGATAGAGATTGATGAAGTTGGAGCAACTGCCATAAGGTAACCGTTACGCATACCATCTTTTTTTACTTTCTCTTTAAGAGCTAACCAATCATGTGTATAACCAAAAAGTCCACCACGTTCAACCAGTTTACAGGCTTCTTTATTTGCATTATCAATAGGGAAGATTCCTTTTGACCAATCTGACCCTTCAAAGGTTGGGTATTGACCCTTTTCTATGGCTAAATCACTAGAGGACTTAATAGCATAATAAGAGACCGATTCCATGACTTCATCTATCTTAATAAGGTGTTCATTTGAACCCCACTCTATTTTTGACTCTGCTAACATCTGTGCTTCACCCATAACGCCAAGACCAATAGAGCGTGACTTCTCATTAGTCTTTTTGACTTTCGCTAAAGGATAAAAGTTAAGGTCAATCACATTGTCAAGCATTCTAATAGCTGTTGGTACGACTCTTGCAATATCTTCTGTTGTATTAATCTTTGATAGATTGATTGACGCAAGATTACAAACAGCTGTGTCACCATCACTCTTCTCTTTGTCTACCATCCAAACCTGTTTACCATTGAGGCTGTCAAGAGCTGTTACTTTTTTGGCAGGTTTAGTCATGCCACTGTCAACGGTTATAATCTCTTCTTCTTCGTAAACTTCAACTGAACCGTCATTAAATGTCAATTTAATTTTGTAGTGGTTTGGGGCTGTGTTCTGCATTATTTCTGTGCAGAGGTTACTACTTCTAATAACTCCACTATGCTTATTTGGATTACTTTTATTTGCAGTATCTTTAAAGGTAAGGAAAGGATTTCCTGTCTCAAAGTAGGAGCGTAAAATCTCTTTCCACAATCCTTTAGCCGAAATAACTTCTCGTGCAATATTCTCATCTCCCTCTTCAAGCTCTAAGTAACGCTTCTCAAACTCTTCACCATAAAGATTGGTTAACTCTCTAACTTCATAAGGGTCAAAAAGTGTCCATCGTCCATCTTCTTGAACTCGTTTCATAAAAAGGTCATTTAACCACAAAGCAGGGAATAGGTCATGAGCTCGTCTTCTCTCTTCACCTGAGTTTTTCTTAAGGTCAAGGAAGTCACGTATGTCAATGTGCCAAGGCTCGATATAGACAGAGATTGCGCCCTTTCTTGTGCCAAGTTGGTCGACAGCAATAGCAACATCATTAGCAATTTTCAAAAATGGTATAATTCCTCCTGCTGCGTGTTTATGTCCATCAATAAATGACCCCATTCCACGAACTTGTGACCAATCCCAACCAATTCCACCACCAAATTTAGAGAGTAGAGCCATCTCTTTGTAAACGTCAAAAATACCCTCGATATTATCACTAGTTGAACCAATGTAGCAGCTGCTAAGCTGGTGACGTGGCGTTCTAGCATTACTTAGCGTTGGTGTTGCAGCCATTACTTCAAATTTTGATAATATGTCATAAAACTTTTTAGCCCATGTTTGACAATCAAATTCATTTTGAGCTAGGAACATGGCAACCCCCATAAAGAGCTGTTGAGGAAGCTCTATAGGTTTACCATCTTTATCTTTAAGTAAATATCGGTCATAAAGTGTTCTAATACCAAGATAGTTAAATTGTAAATCTCGTTCAGGTTTGAGGTAGTCATTAAGGTCATCTAAGTCATACTTCTCTTTTAAACCTAAAAGAATACGTCCCTCTTTCTCTCCATGTTCAAAGTATTTTCTTAGATGAGCATAAGGTTTTCCCTTTATTCCACCAACGTTACGTCCTGCTTTATGATATAGGTCATATAAAAAGAGTCGTGAAGCGACAAATGTCCAGTTGGGTCGGTCAATGTCAATCTTGTCAACAGCTGTTTTTATGAGTGTTTGTTGAATATCTTCTGAAGACATCATATCTTGAAACTGTAACTTTGCATCAACCTCTAGTTCACTTTGACTTACATTTTCCAATCCTTTTACTGCATCTGAAGTATTTTTTTGAATTTTAGTAATGTCTAGTGTCTCAACCCGACCACTTCGCTTTACAATTCTAATCATATTTATCCTTTGTTTTTAGCTAAGTATCTGACCATAATAAATGTCAGGTACTTATATTATCTTACTGAAAATTTACTTATTTTTTGTCAAAAACTATTTAAATACCCTATCAAATATTTTATCTACATTTTTAGTATAGTAGTCAAAGTTAAAACACTCTCTAATCTGCTCTTCACTTAAAAAACTTCTTAACTCTTCATCAGCAAGTAGATATTGAAGATAGAGTGATTCACCCTTTTCATTGGTACTAGATTTTCCTTGTTGAATCTCTTGCCAAACTTTCATGGCATTTCTCTGTACAATTCTATAAGCATCTTCACGGCTTACACCTGCTAAAGGAAGTTCAAGTAAAACTCTTTGAGAGAAGACAAGCCCACCTGTAAGGTTTAAGTTTTTCATCATATTTTTAGGCATTACCGTTAAATTAGCAATAACATTGTTCATTCTATGAAGCATAAAGTCAGTAGTAATAAATGAATCAGGCAACCAAAAACGCTCTGTTGATGAGTGAGAAATATCTCTCTCATGCCATAGAGCTACATTTTCCATCGCAGGGTTAGCATAAGCTCTAATCATTCGTGCTAGACCTGTAATGTTTTCTGTCAAGATAGGGTTTCTTTTGTGAGGCATGGCAGACGAACCCTTTTGACCTTTTGCAAAGAACTCCTCTGCTTCGTAAACTTCTGTTCGTTGGAGGTGTCTTACTTGTACAGCAAACTTTTCAATACTTGAAGCCATTAATGCTAGGGCTGACGCTAGTCTTGCATATCTATCTCTATGAACTACTTGGTTAGAGCATGGTTCAGGTTTTAGACCTAGCTCTTCCATTGCATACTCTTCAAGTTCAAGTGGAGCGTGAGCAAAGTTACCCATAGCTCCAGATATTTGACCTACAGCTATGACTTCCATTGTCTGCTCTAAGTTCTTTAAGTGACGAGCCATCTCATCGTACCAGACAGCTAAGGTTAAACCAAAAGTAATAGGCTCTCCATGAATACCGTGACTTCTTCCTACCATTAGAGTCATTTTATGCTCAAACGCTCTCTTTTTAATAGACTCCATCATCATCTTTACATCTTCTATGATAATCTCTAAAGAAGCTTTCATCTGTAAAGCAACACCTGTGTCAACTGCATCTGAACTTGTCATTCCATAGTGAAACCATCTTGACTCATCTCCAAGGCTTTCACTTACAGAGGTATTAAAGGCAATAAGGTCGTGACGAGTTACAGCTTCAATCTCTTCAATTCTCTCAACTGAAAATGTTGCGTTCTTTACAATCTTATCTGCATCATCTTGTGGAATTTTCCCAAGTTTTGCCCAAGCTTTTACTGCTGCTTTTTCAACTTCTAGCCATGCATCATATCTTGCTTGTTGTGTCCATTTATTTGCCATCTCAGGTCTTGCGTATCGTTCTATCATTTTAGTCCTTGGAGTAGTTAGAATATATCGTTTGATGAAATCGAACCTACGAAGTTTATGTTTGTTAGATGTAGGTTCAATTTTATCAAACAAGAAATTATCGTAAATTTTTATGATAGAATTCTATCCAATTCGACTAAAAAAGAGGTAAAAATATGCCATTCGTCAAACGTCCCTTTCATGTAACAAAATCTACTAAAGCATTTCTATTTATTATGAAACAGTTTAACTTTACACAAGGTGAAGCACAACGACTTATTGCTAAAGGGCGTGTTATTATTGATGGAAAATCCATCTACCACACAGGAGCAATTATTGAAGGTGACATAGAAGTTGTCTACTTTGAGCCAAAGAGTAGAGGGGTAAAACCTATCTTTGTTGACAAAAACTTTCTTATTTTTGACAAACCATCAGGTGTTTTAGTTCACCCTAACACCATGTCAACAGAGTACTCTATGCTAGATGAAGTACGAACCCATTCAGGACAAAATGCCAATGGAACACATAGAATCGACATGGAAACCTCTGGGCTTTTTTTAGCAAGTCGACACAAAGAGGCAGAGCGTTATCTAAAAGGTTCATTTGAACAAAAGAGAATTCAAAAACAGTATTTAGCTTGGGTGACAGGTAAGTTAACAGAACCTTTTAGTGTTGAAGCTTCTATCTGCGTACGTAATGACTACTCTACAAACAAGCATAAAGTAGAGATATGTAAAGATGGAAAGTATGCAAAAACAGAGTTTACACCACTAGAGTATGATGAAGAGTTAGATACTACTTTAGTAGAGTGTAAACCTTTAACAGGACGACTTCATCAAATACGTTTACATCTGTTTCACGTGAAACACCCTATTTTAGGAGACCCAATTTATGGAACATCATTTGAAGCAACTAATAACTATTTAGATATGAAAATGACGGAAGAGGAGAGACTAATAAAGACAGGAGCAACACGTCTTATGCTTCATGCAAACACCCTACTCTTTCCTTATGGGGCAACTTATTATATTAAATCTAGGGTTGATTTTACGAAGGTTAAGGGGGAAATTTGTTCTAAGGATAAGAGGAAATTTTTTAAAGATTCGTAGGGTGTTGTCCCTGACAACACCGTCAAAACCAAATCTTAATTTTTATAACACGGTGTTTTCATGGGAAAACACCATACACGTCAATCTTCTTTTAATGCTTTGTAAACACCAACAGCAGAAACAACAACTACTACAAGTATAAACACAAGCAAACTAATATCAATTACCGACATTACTTCTCCTCTAATTCATTATCACGAAGTTGTCCACAGGCAGCAGATATATCAAGCCCTTTTGACTCGCGAATGGTACAGTGTAAACCATGTTTGGTTAAATACTCTTGAAATGCTAACATATCTTTCTCTTGGGGTCGTTTATAGTCTGTTCCTCCATAAGGGTTAAAGTAGATAAGGTTGACTTTTGATTTAATACCATTTAAAAGTGACAAGAGTTTTTTCGCAGCATCCATTGAGTCGTTGACATCTTTAATAACAAGATATTCAAACATTACCCTCTTTCTATCATTAATTGGAAACTCTTTTACAGCATCAATAATTGACTGAATATTGTAAGCTTTGTTAATTGGCATTAGCTTCTCTCTTAACTCATCGTCAACAGCGTGTAAAGAGATTGCCAAGTTAACACCTAAGTTCATTTTTCCTAACTTGACAATTTTGGTACTAAGTCCAGAGGTTGAAATGGTTTGACGATGTGGAGCAATTGCCATACCATCTGGGTCAGCAAAAACTCGTGACGATTGACTTACTGCACTTAGATTATCTAAGGGTTCACCCATTCCCATGTAAACAATATTGAGTCGTCTGTTTGCGTCAATGTTATTGTCTTTTTTGATGTAACGTATCTGTTCAACAATCTCACCTGCTGTTAAGTTAGCAATGAAACCACTCTTTGCTGTTAGACAGAAAGAACAACCAACTTTACAACCAACTTGACAAGAAATACAGACCGTATACTTCTCTTGGTGCTTGACAGAGCCATCTTCATTAAACTGTTTTTTCTTCATAAGAAGTAAAACTGTCTCAACAGTATTGCCATCTTCTAATTCAAAAAGATACTTGGTACTTCCATCTATACTTTTCTCTTTTTTTATCATCTTAAGAGGTTCTATTCTATACTTCTCTTTGAGGTCATCTTTTAAAGCTTGTGGTAGATTTTTCATCTCATCAAAGCTTGTTACATACTTGTGATACAACCAAGAGTAAACTTGTTTTGCTCGAAAAGCAGGTTTAATAAGTTGTGATAACTCTTCTCTGGTGTAATCTTGAATTGATGGTTTTTTTTCTGTTCTCATAATATCTCTTTTACTTTTATTCTTTTTGAAATTGGCGAGGCTAAAGCCATCGGTTCCCTATATACAATCTGCATTTTTGGAATCGGCGTGTTTACACCAATGCCAAGGAATTAAGGAATCAATGTCTGAAATCTGTAGGTTCGATTTTATCGAACGTCAAAACCAAATACCATAAATAAAATAATATTTATAGAAATTTAATTTTAATATCACGTTCGATGAAATCGAACCTACAGTATTTGGGCTTAATTTAATGGCATTGGTGTTTACACCCAAATTATTGATTCATTGGCTCTTTAATATAAGCTGTCAATCGTGCCATTGCTTCTTTATGATTGGTCATAAAATCTCGGTGTGCATTTTCATTACAGTAATTTGTCACAATAAAGAGTCCTGCTACAGGAATGTTAAACTCTTTGGCAACTCTTAACACAGCAAAGAACTCCATATTTTCAAGGCTTATACCTTTAGCTAAATAATGTTTTGACAAGTTTCTATCTGTTGTAATATAATTTGATGAGTTTACAATTGTTTCACGTGAAACCTCTTGGGCAACTGAAATCATATTGTCAATCGGAGTGTAAGCCTTGGCATTAAAAAAACTATTTTCAATATTGGTTGCCGTTTTAGATTGGACAATGTCAAAAACATTATGTTTACCATACGACCCTGCTGTTCCTACAAACATTAAAAAAGGTGGTGTTTTATTTTCTAAATAACGTGACAAGTTGATTGCCATGTCAACCATGCCAATTCCCATAGGTTTAGCAAAATCAAATGTTTCACTCTCTCCTGCACAGATAAACATAACTATATTCTCACAGGGATATTGTTATCACGGAGGTAATGTTTTAAATCCATAATGTCTATCTCTCTAAAATGAAAGATAGAAGCAGCCAATGCAGCATCTACATTTCCTTTTGTAAATGCCTCTTTTATATGCTCCATCGTTCCTGCTCCACCAGATGCAATAATAGGAATATTTACAACTTCGGCTATTCGTGAATTTAAATCATTTGCAAATCCTGCTTTTGTGCCATCTGAATCCATAGACGTTATAAGCAGTTCCCCTGCTCCTCTGTTGTAAGACTCTTTTGCCCATTCTATAGCATCAATACCTGTGTCATTTCTTCCACCATGCGTAAAGATGTTCCATTTGTTTGGAGCTACTTTTTTTGCATCAATAGCCACCACAATACATTGAGAACCAAAACGTTTAGCACCTTCATTAATAAATTCAGGTCGTTTAATGGCTGCTGAGTTAATACTTACTTTATCACAACCTACGTTTAAAAGTTTGTAGATGTCATTTAGTTCTCTGATTCCACCTCCAACTGTTAGTGGAATAAAAACCTCTTTTGCTACTTCTTTGACTACATCTACAATTGTAGCTCTTCCCTCATGGGTTGCACCAATATCTAAAAATGTAATTTCATCAGCACCTTCAATGTTGTAACGCTTTGCCACTTCTACAGGGTCACCTGCATCTCTTAATCCTACAAAGTTTACACCTTTGACAACACGACCATTGTCTACGTCCAAACAAGGGATAATACGTTTTGCGAAATATTCCATTTTGTTCCTTACGACTTCAAGCTCGTTCCCATGCTCTGGGTGGGAACGAGAAAGAAGTATTTTTATGGTAGAATTATAACCAACATTTTTTATAGTCAGAATGTATTCTTCCTATAATAAAAGAATCCTATAAGTAAGAATTGTGTAAAATGAACAAAATTGAAAATCTATCAGAGTTTGCCAACAAACGTTTTGGTCAAAACTTTTTAAAAAATGATGCAATAATAAAAAAAATCATCCAATCGATTCCCAATGATAACTTAAGAGTTGCAGAAATTGGGCCTGGCTTAGGTGATTTAACCAAAGAGTTAATTTTAACTCGAAATGTCACAGCATTTGAGGTTGATAAAAGATTATGTGAGCATCTCCAAACAACATTTAGTGACGCACTCCACGCGGCGACATTAACGATTAATTGTGGAGATGTGCTTGAGCGTTGGGGTGAGAACAGACTACTAGATGAAGATTATCATCTTGTAGCTAACTTACCTTATTATATTGCCACCAATATTATCTTAAAAGCATTAAAAGATGAACATTGCCAATCAGTTTTGGTTATGGTTCAAAAAGAGGTTGCGAAGAAATTTTCAGCACAAGCAGGGGAAAAAGAATTTTCAGGACTCTCTGTACTTACCCAAACAGTAGGGTTTGGGGAACTGCTTTTTGATGTGGGAGCAGAGAACTTTGTTCCTCCACCAAAAGTAACCTCTTCTATTCTTTTAATACGTAAAAAGCGTAGTGAAGACGATGAAAATTTTGAAACTTTTTTAAAGGTTGCGTTTAAACAACCTAGAAAAAAATTGGTCAAAAATCTAAGCACTCACTACCCTAAAGATAAGATTGAAGCACTACTAAACGCATTAGAGTTATCTCTCTCTATTAGACCTCATGAAGCTGAGACATCTATTTATCATCACTTATATAATGAATTAATCAAGGATAGTATAGATGGAAGAGAACAAACAACCAGAAAAAAATCAAAATCAAGAGAACGCAACGAAAAGCAATACTCAAAATAGCACAAAAGCTAAACCAAGAAGAGACCGACCTGACCGTCCAAGACGTGCAGGTAACCCTCATAGACGACCAAAAACTTCTAGCCAATCTTCTAATGGTAATGTAGTAAAAGAGACAACTGAAGTAAATGGAAATGTTCATACACCTACCAAAGAGGTAGATGGAAACAAAGAAAAACCTAAGCGTAATCCAAACCATAAAAAACCTCAACATAAAAAGCCTGAGCATAAAAAAACTGAAAACAAAAATGCCAAGCCAAATGGTAACAAACCCAACCATAACAAAAATAAAAAACCAAACCGTAACGGTGGAGGTGGAAGACGACCGAAAAAATTTGTTCCAGGACCAATGAGTGATGCAATGAAAGCTTCTATCTTGGAAAATATAGAAGTTAATGATTTACGTATGAACCCATGGAAACAGATTAATATGGACAACAACAATAAAGTAAGATTTACCCCTCTAGGTGGTCTTGGTGAGATTGGTGGAAACATGGCTGTTATGGAAGATGATGAGTGTGCTTTTATTATTGATGTAGGAATGTCTTTCCCTGATGAGAGCATGCATGGTGTTGATATTTTAGTACCTGATTTTTCATATCTACATGCGATTAAAGATAAAATCGTAGCTGTTATTATTACCCATGCGCACGAAGACCACATTGGTGCTGTACCTTATCTATTTAAAGAGTTACAGTTTCCAATTTGGGGAACACCTCTTGCTTTAGCGATGATTGAAAATAAATTTCAAGAGCATGGTCTTATGGAATATGTAAATAAATTTAACTATGTTACAAAGAGAAAACAGTACCAAATTGGTAGCTTTAAAATTGAGTGGATGCACAATACACACTCTATTATAGATGCGTGTTCATTAGCAATTGAGTCAAAAGTAGGAACATTTATACATACTGCTGACTTTAAAATAGACCATACACCAATTGATAACCAAACTATGGATTTACAGCGTTATGCCTATTATGGAGCAAAAGGTGTTTTATGTCTCTTTTCAGATAGTACAAACTCACATAACTCTGGATTTACAAAATCTGAAGCAGTTGTAGGAAAAACATTTGATAGACTCTTTGCCTTAGCAACAGGTCGAGTTATTATGTCAACATTCTCTTCTAATACACACCGTGTTTTCCAAGCAATGGAGCGAGGAATTGAAGCAGGACGAAAAATATGTGTGATTGGACGCTCAATGGAGCGAAATATTGAGACTACACGACGGCTAGGGTATGTTGACCTTGATGATAAATACTTTATTGAATCACATGAGATACCAAAGTACCCTGAGGAGAAACTACTTATTGTTACTACAGGTTCACAAGGGGAGATAATGGCTGCTCTTTCACGAATGGCAGCAAATGAACATCGTCATGTAAAGTTAAAACCAAGTGATACTATTATTATCTCTGCTCATGCCATTCCTGGAAATGAGGGGTCTGTCTCTTCATTAATGAACAAGTTAGTAAAAGCAGGAGTTACGGTAAGATATAAAGATTTTGAAAATATTCATGTATCAGGTCACGCAGCTCAAGAGGAGCAAAAACTTATATTACGATTGGTTCAACCAAAATTTTTCTTACCTGTACATGGTGAGTATAACCATATCTTTAAGCACTCTAAAACAGCCGTTGATTGTGGAGTAGACCCAAGAAATATTCTACTTATGAGTGATGGTGACCAAATTGAGATTACAACCAAATATCTTAAAAAAGTAAAAACAGTTAAAGCAGGTAAAAGTTATATTGATAATCAGAATAACAGAGAGATTAAATCTGATGTTGTAGAAGATAGACAAAAACTTTCACAAGATGGTATTGTTAATATTGCCATGCAAGTTAATAAGTCAACTAAAAAGTTAATAGGTAAAGCAGTAATTAACTCTAGTGGATTGGTTCCACAAAAAGAGAGTAAACGATTTGCTCATGAGATTGACAACATAATTGATACCTTCTTAACTAATGCAGAGGAGAAACAGTTAACTTCTGCTAATACTATTCAAAACGAAATAAATGGTATTGTTCGTAAATTTATTGTAAGAACAAAAAGACGTTATCCTATTATTAACACCGTTGTCTTCATGGCATAAAATTAAATCATGTAGGTTTAATTTCATTGAACCTACAAATTTAAAACTCTTTTAAATTTGTTATATTCTCCAAAATTATTTCATCAAAAAAGCTTATATTAAGGAAATTTTATTTTTAAACTTATATAATAAGTTAAAGGAGAATAACATGTTTGAAATTGTATCACAAATTTTTATCTACTTTATCTTGGTCGCACTGATTGGAGGGATTATTGGTTACCTTATTGGTCATGCTGGTTGTAGCAAGAAAAGTAGTAGTTGTAATGAAAAAACAAAGAGTACTCATGAGCTACATATTGATAAAAGAGAATCAAAGGAGGATGAAGGCTTAACAGTTATAAGTAGTAATTCAACCAATGAACCAAAAGAGGTTGGGAAGAAACCAACTTTACTTTTAGAACCAAGAGAAGATGGAAAAGATAACCTTCAACTAATCAAAGGTATTGGAAAAGTTTCAGAAAAATTCCTTAATGATATAGGTATCTACCATTTTGAGCAAATTGCTAAGTTAACCAAAGAAGAGGTTATATGGCTAAACAACTCTATGACTCTTTTTCAAGGTAAAATAGAACGTGAAGAGTGGGTTACACAAGCAAAAAAATTAGCACAAAATTCTAAGTAAAAAACTTCATGAGAGAGCTAAAAAATAGCTCTCTTAATCTTCTACTCGTTTAATAGTAATTTCAACATTATTTAAATTTTGATGTCTTCTCGTAAATAAAAATCGTAATAATTCTATGAACATAGTATTCCTTTATTAAATTAAAATTAATAAATAATTC
>JALUKJ010000130.1 GCA_027056615.1 Campylobacteraceae bacterium
TTTTCTTCCTAAGCTTATGATTTCTAAGAGGGAGTTTCCTCCTAAGCGATTTGCTCCGTGGATTTTTGCATTGCTACACTCTCCTACAGCGTAACAGTTCTTTAAGCCTGTTACCTCTAAGTTACTATTGACATCTATTCCACCCATTGAGTAGTGAGCTACAGGTTTTATGGGAATAAGCTCTTTTATAGGGTCTACGTTTTCATAAAGTCTACATAGATGAACCTCTTGAGGCATAAGGTGTAGTAGCTTCTCTTCTCCTAAGTGTCTAATATCTAAAAATACATCTTCCCCACTACTTATTTGTGAGGCAATTGCTCTAGCTACTACATCACGAGGAAGTAACTCATCTACAAAACGTTCTCCTTTAGAGTTAACTACATATCCACCTTCTCCTCTTGCACTCTCACTAATAAGTGTAGATGAACCCTTTAGAGCTGTTGGGTGAAACTGTACAAACTCCATATCACTTACACTTCCACCTGCACGAAGTACAGAAGCAATTCCATCTCCTGTTGCACCTTCTGAATTGGTTGTAAATCCTTTGTATATTCCTGCATACCCACCTGTAGCTAAAATAGTTGCTTTTGCTCGTATCTCTTTTATTTCACCTGTAACAATATCTAAAAAGATAGCTCCTAATACTTGCTTATCTTCTACAATAAGCTCTAAAAGAAAATACTCCTCTAATATTTCAATCTCCTCTTTAAGACAACTGTCATATAGAGTATGTAAAATTTTAAGTCCTGTATAGTCTTGGGCATAACAGGCACGTTTACTTGAAGCTCCTCCTAGTTGTCGTTGAGCTACTTTCCCATCTTGTGTTCTGTCAAAAGGTACTCCTAGATTCTCTAGCCACTCTATACTATTAGGTGCATCTTGGCACATCTCTTCTATCATCTTTTTATTACAGAGTTCATGAGCCGATTTTATGGTATCATCAATATGAGATTGAACAGAATCAGGGATTACATTGCCAAGTGAGGCATTCATTCCACCTTGTGCCATAGATGTTTGAGAGGCAGTAGGGTAGTGTTTACCAACTACAGTAACAGTAGCACCTTGTTGTTTTGCAGTAATGGCAGAAGAGAGACCTGCTCCACCTGAACCAATAATAAGTATATCTAGCATGATTTCTCCATTTGAAATGGTTTTAGAAAAAATACCTTATGTAAGCTTTGAGATTGTTGTTTGATGGATGAGATATTTAGACAAGTTCAAAAAAGGAGGGAGGAATAAAAAAAACTATTGGCTAAACATCTCAACAGGAATACATATTCAATTATTTTCTATAACGGCTACTACTTCGTTTATATCTGTATATCCTGTTAAGAAAAGTATACCATATAAATTTTAAATAAAAAGTAATTTTATTAAAAAAAATTAAGTTTATTTTAATTTTAAAGTATTATACAATTGAATATGTTCTATTTTATATACTTTAAAATTAGCCTTGTTTAAATGTGTTTAAAATCTGCTATAATCACTTTATGAAAACTTTACATATCTATCCTACCTCTCGTGCCATACGTAATGAACGTTTACTTCAAAAAGAACATAATGGATTGACTCCATCACTAATGCGTGTTGATGAATTTGAAAAAAGAGCTATTATTTTGCCTGAACTTGCTATGGTTGATTCACTTCAACGTACTCTACTTTTAAAAAATGCTTCAGAGTTTGAGGCTTTTCAAAAGCTTAAGATAAACCGTGAATTGGTACGTTTTTTTACTAAAAGTGATGCCATATTTAAATTCTTTGAAGAGTTAAGCCAAGAAGATGTTAGTTTTAATGACTTAGTAGAGGGTGATGCTTATGTAGAGTTTGCTGAACATATTGAGATTTTAGAGCAGTTGTTAAATAACTATGAGCAACTTTTACTCTCTAAAGGTTTAACTGACCGTGTTTTTGTTCCAAAATCCTACCGATTGAACCGTGGATTTGTAGAGAGCTATGATAGATTTGAGTTGCACCTAGAGGGCTATTTGAGTTATTTTGAACTAAAATTAATGGAGAAAATAGCCAAGTATCGACCTTTTATTATTCACCTGCACACTTCAAAGTTTAATCTTAAGGTTCAAGAGCGATTTTTAGAGATGGGCATAGAGCTAGACAATAATTCTTATGTTAGTTTTGATTTGCAAAGTAAAAAAGTGCTATCTATAGTTCCAAATAAAAATAAAATTAGAGCAGAAGTTTTAGCTGTAGAGGAGCGTTTTGCTCAAATTCCTCTACTTTTAGAGGCAGTACAAAAGATGGTTAACTATGGTATATCTCCAGATAATATTGTTGTGATTTTACCTGATGAGTCTTTTAAAGAGCCGTTAAGAGTCTATGACAAATTAAATAACTTCAACTTTGCTATGGGATTTGACTACAACAAAACAAAAGCCTATAAGCAATTAGAGGCAATATATAGATATTGGCAAACATTTTCAAATGAGACACTCTTTTTGCTTAGAAAGTATGATATTGTTATTGAGGAGTTAAGTAAGGTTAATTTAAAAGAGAAGATAAACGTAGAGAACTTTTTCAAACTTCTTAAATATCTTCAAGAGGGAGAACGAAGAGATGTAGTTTTAGAGAAGATGGCAGAGTTTAGCTCTGTTTTTTCTAAAGAGCTTATGACTCCTAAATCTTGGCTCTTTTTATGGCTTAAGAAACTCTCAGAGATACATCTTGATGATGTAGGAGGTGGGAAAGTAACAGTTATTGGTGCATTAGAGACTAGAGGGGTGAGTTTTGAGGGTGTTGTAGTTGTAGATTTCAATGATGGCATTGTTCCCTCTATTCCTGCAAAAGATAGTTTTTTAAACTCCTCTTTGCGTAAATTTGCAAATCTTCCTACAAAAAATGACCGTGAAGCACTACAAAAGCAACTCTATAAACGTATTTTAGAGCAGTCTAAGATAGCTACTATTATCTACTCTAAGAGTGAAAACAAATCCCCTGCCTCATATCTTTATGAGCTAGGTCTTGGATTAGGAAAAGATATTGAAGTCAATTTAGAATTACTATACAATGAACCAAATAGAGTAGTAGAAGAGTATGACCCTATTATTAAAAAATTTGATGCTTCTGCAATAACATGGTCAGCTACACGGCTCAATGTCTACTTAACTTGTAAAAGAAAATACTACTACAACTATATTCAAAAGCTAAAAGCAAAAGAGGAAGATGAGATAAATGAGGGACTATTTCTGCATAAACTTTTAGAAAATCTATTTAAAGAGAGAACTCACTTTGAGACAAAAGAGGAGATGAAAAGAGATATAGACCGACTTTTAGATGAGTTATTAGAGACAAATTCAGCTAAAATTGCCTACTCAAAACTGTTATGGAAAGAAAAATTAAAAGAATTTATTGAAACACAAACCTATCACTTTAAAGCAGGGTGGAGAGTAGTGGAGCGTGAGAAGAGTATTATTGGGTCTATTGGTGGTATTAATTTTAAAGGTATAGTTGACCGAATTGACCAAGATGAAACAGGAACATTTGTTCTTGACTATAAAAGTGGTTCCATTAAAAATGCAAATCGAACTAAAAACTTAGAAAAATTAACCGATTTTCAGATGAGTATCTACTATGAACTACTAAAAGATAAGTTCAAAGATTTAAATTTAGCATTTGTTGAGATATTTAATGGAAAAATCACAGAGATAACAGCTCTTGAAGAGAAAACAGAGTTACTCTATGAGATTATAGATGAGTTAAAATCCACTAAAGAGGTGATGGCTTATCGTTGTGAGGATGTCTCTAGGTGTCAATATTGTAACTATACTTTACTTTGTGGACGTGGGGTTTATTTGTAATTTAATCATCATCTCCACTATCTGTAACAGCATGAACGGTTGCAGATGTTACATCAATAGCTGCACCTGCAACAGCACCTGCTACTGAAATTGGGGCTGTAATAAGTTGTGTACAGCCATTAATGAGTAAAAGTGTTGTTATGAGTAATAAAGTCGGTTTCATTTTTTCTTCCTTTCTATAGGATATTCCATAGAACTCAGGTTTAAACAATCTCCCCCACCAAAACACTGTTTGCCAAAAGATAAGTACCTGACCAATATTATATTCATTTAGAATCGGAGACTTTAGTCCTGAATAAGGCGAGGCTAAATCCACAATGCCAATGAATTAAGGAATAAATATTCAAAAACTGTAGGTTCGATTTCATCGAACGGATTGTTTTATGGGCTTCAATTTTTTGTTCGATAAAATCGAACCTACAGGATTTGGGCTTAATTCAAT
>JALUKJ010000131.1 GCA_027056615.1 Campylobacteraceae bacterium
ACCAGACCAATTCTCCTCTTTAAACTTCTCATCTGTTAGTTGCATATAGTTAAATTTATCAAGAGCATCTGAAGAGTTTGAAATTAACTCTCTTATAAAAATCTCTTTATTTGAGTAGAGTGAGTGGGTCATTAATTTTAAGAGTTGACCTATCTCTGTTTGAAACTGATGTTTTGCCATATCAATATTCCTTTATATTTAAAATTTATATTTTTGGAATTATAGACTATTTTTTCTAAAACTTCAAGACTTTTAGTTTTTTTTTACAATAATCTTTAGTCTAAGTGACTAATGGTTAACACAAGCACTATTTTAGTTTAAATCTATATAATTATGTTAATTTTTTTATAAGGATAATAATTTTATGAAAATAAAAGATATTATAAAACAGATACTTATGCTCGTAATCATTACCCAGCTTCCTCTTTTTTCAAAAGATAAAAATATCAAAGATTATGTAGATAGAGGTATTCACTACTATCCTCACTATGTTAAAAAAGGTTTAGTCAAGTATGGAAAAGCCTCTTGGTATGGAAAACCATTTCATGGAAAACCAACAGCTAGTGGAGAACGTTACAATATGTACGCTATGACAGCTGCACACCGAACTTATGCACTAAATACTATTGTGAAAGTTACCAATCTTAAAAACAAAAAATCAGTTAGAGTTCGAATTAATGACAGAGGTCCCTTCTATCGTTCTAGAAATATTGACCTCTCTTATGCAGCGGCTAAACGTTTAGGTATCCATAAAAAAGGAGTAGCCAAGATAAAACTTGAAGTTATAAAATGCCCAAAAAGAAAAGTGTCAAAAAAAAAGTACTGTAAAGACATTATAAAAAACAGTAACCATAGTAAATTGAAGAGAGATAAAAAAATTCAAGTTGCCTCTTTTTTCAATAAAAAACTTGCCTATTCTTTTAAACAAAAGCATAAAATTAAAAACTCTATCATTGTTAAAAAGTATATTAAAGAGAAGAAAAAAACAGCATATAGAGTTATTATAAAATGCACACCATGGGAAGCAAAAGAGATTTTAAAATCTAAAAAGTTCTCCAATGCATATAAGATATCTTAACCCAATTTTGCTTTTCTAAACGAACATAGCTGATTTGCTAGAATTTCAGTAATAGTCTCACGACGGTTAATAACATGAGTAATGTTTAAGTCCGCAATGCTCTCCTCTTGGGAGTTATTTTTAACCGTAACAACAGAGTTAATATTCTCTCCAAAAGAGTGAATGTTTTCACAAATAAGTCGTAGTTGATGAGGGTTATTAACAGCTGCAAAAATAGCTAAAGACTCTTTAATATTAAAGTGTTCAAGTACTGACTTTTGAGCAGCATTAGCTAAGTAGATATTATTTTCACCCTTTTCTATGGCTGTATCTACTAGTTTTACATCATGTTCTAAAATGACATAGAGAATATTATTCTCTTTAAAGCGTTTTACTAACTTTTTACCCACTGGTCCATAACCACAAACAATAATATGGTCTTTAAAACCTGTAGATATCAAAGCACGTTCACGAAGTTTGGTAGGTTCTCTAAAGAGTAAATCAGCAAAAAACTTAACATTTTTTAAGATAAATGGAGTTAATATCATTGAAAGTACAACAGTAACAATCATAATCTGATTAATCTCTAGGGAAATTAACCCATTAGATGAGGCTAAAGCAAAAATTGCTAAGGCAAACTCACCAACTTGCATAAGTGACAATGCACTCTTAATAGCTGAACGACCTTGCATAAAAAGTCGCATTGCACCAAATAAAATTAATGCTTTTAATACCATTATTCCAACAAGTAGAGCTAAAATAACTCCTCCAGAATGAATAACAACTGAAAGATTAATTTGCATACCAATAGTTACAAAGAAAATTCCCAATAAAATATCTCTAAAAGGAACCAAGTCTGCCTCTATACGATAACGATATTTGGTCTCTGCAATAGTCATACCTGATAAAAAAGCACCTAAAGAATAAGAGAAACCAAAATATTCTGCTAAAACTGAAGCAGCAACAACAACTAACATCACCGAAGCTAAAAAAATCTCTTCTGAATCAGAAGTATTAATCCAGTTAAAAAAATGTTCTATAAAGTATCGTCCTAATATAAAAATAATAAAAAAAACAATAATAGCTGAAATAAGTGTATTAAGTAACAACTCTGAGATATTAGCATTTTCTGAAGTAAAGATAGATATCATCAATAACATTGGAATAACAGCTAAATCTTGAAAAAGTAAAATTCCTAAAACTACACGTCCTGATGATGAGTGAATATCCCCATTTTCATTTAACATTTTTAAGACAATTGCTGTTGAAGATAGTGCCAATGCCATACCAATAACAATGGAACTACGCATATTAATATCAAAAAAATTATAGCTTAAAAAAGTAAATAGTAATCCTGTTAAAAGAACTTGTAAAAGTCCATATAGAAATACCTCTTTTTTCATTGCTTTCATTTGACTCATAGAGAACTCTAGTCCAATGGTAAACATTAAAAAAACAATTCCAAACTCAGCTAAACTTGATAGTGTCTCCTTTGAATTTTCACCAAAATCAAAAATTTGAGTAATAATAAGACCTGTAAATATATATCCTATAACAGTAGGAATATCTAATTTTTTTAAAAAAACATTAATAACAGTAGCAATAGCGATGGTGACAATAAGCCCTAATAGTATGTGTTCCAATAACTCTCCTTTGTATATTTTACATATTCTTTGCTATTCAATATATTCAGTTTAAGCTAATGGTAATATAAAAATATAATAACTTTTATAAGTTTAACACTTAATCGTTTCATTCTTATACTATAACGAGAGATAATATTGATTTTTTAAGTTATTTTAAAACAGCTTTAAACGACATACGAATTTTTGCATGAGAAGGAATCTCTGAAAATATATATTTTATATGAGTATACTCACTCCCCTTTGCCAATCTTTTGCTACTACCATAGATAACAAACAGCTCGTTACTCTCTGCATAACTTTTTCCTCCATCAATCGAATAGAGCATTTTACAGACACCCTCACAACTTGATGTACCTTTTAAGTAAGCCGTACCATAAGGAATAGGATTATCAATAACAACTTGTTTTTTAGTTATATATGAGGTATTAATAATCTGATTAACATAGATAAGTACTGCCCCTTTATGTATGTTGTTGGTAGCAGGTACTATCTTACGAATTTTATACCCAGGATTTTTCCACTCATAGGTCTCTTGAAATACTGACTTTGAGAGAAGAATATCTTTGATAGAATTTTTTGCATCAAGAAAGATAGTTAATATAAAAAGTAGTAAACCAATTTTTTTCCACATTTTAACACTCCTTTTAAATTATTTTAACATAATTAGTGTAATAAGAAAATGTGGAGAAAAAAATTTACTCCCACTCAATGGTTGCAGGAGGCTTAGATGATATATCATAAACCACTCTATTAATCCCATCTATCTCATTAATGATTCGTCGGCTAATCCCCTCTAAAACATCATGAGGAATATGAGCAAAAGTAGCTGTCATACCATCAACAGACTCAACCATACGTACACAAACCGTATTATCATAAGTCCTATTATCTCCCATAACTCCAACAGATTGTACATTTAAAAGCACCGTAAAAGCTTGCCAAACTTTATCGTAATAACCTGTGGCTCTTAACTCCTCTTGCATAATCGCATCAGACTCACGAATAAGATGTAACCCCTCTTGCGTTACTGCACCCATAGTACGAATTGCTAGTCCCGGTCCAGGGAAAGGGTGACGACCAATCATATGGGCAGGAAGTCCAAGTTCAAGTCCTAGTTTTCTAACCTCATCTTTAAAAATCTCTCTAAGAGGCTCTACAAGTTCAAAAGTCATCCAATCGGGAAGTCCACCTACATTATGGTGAGACTTAATGGTTTTAGAAGGACCTTTAACAGAAACAGACTCAATAACATCTGTATAGAGTGTTCCTTGTGCTAAAAAAGCAACATCTGTATATTTTTTTGCCTCTCTATCAAAGACTTCAATAAACTTCTCACCAATAGCTTTACGTTTTACTTCTGGGTCACTAACATTTTTTAATACGTCCATAAACTCAGCTTTAGCATCAACGGTAATAAGTGGTATATCTAAGAGTTTGAACATATTTTGAACATCTTCTGCCTCATTTTTACGAAGCAATCCTTGGTCAACAAAAACACAAATAAGTTGCTCTTTTGGAAGTGCTTCATTAAGCATAGCAGCGACAACTGATGAGTCAACTCCACCCGAAACACCACAAAGTACCTTTTTATCTCCAACTTGTGCTTTAATCTGAGCTATCTTCTCTTTAGCAAAGCCTCCCATATTCCAAGTGCTATCGCAACCACAAATATATTTAGCAAAGTTTTTAAGTAATTTTGTTCCCTCAACTGAGTGATGAACCTCTGGGTGAAATTGAAAAGCATAAATCTTCATATCTTCATTGGCAATTCCTGCATAAGGAGAATTTTCAGAACTAGCAATTACCTCAAAATTATCAGGAATCTTTTCTGCTCTATCTCCATGACTCATCCAAACTATCTCATTATTGGTCATTCCCTCAAATATTTTAGAGTCTGTAATGGTCAATTTTGCTTTTCCATACTCATGATGCTCAGCTGAAACTACCTCTCCACCATAACGTTGAGTAATAAGTTGCATTCCATAACAAATTCCCATAATAGGAAGCCCAAGAGACCAAAGCTCTTCACTTGGTTTATAAGCATCTTCTGCATAAACAGAAGCAGGACCACCTGAAAGGATAATCCCTTTGGGTTTACGAGCTTTAATATTAGCTATATTCTCTCTGTAAGGAACAACCTCACAGTAGACTCCTGATTCCCTTAATTTTCGTGCAATTAGTTGTGTGTATTGTGAACCGAAGTCGAGAACGAGTATGGGTACTTGTTTCATTAATTTATGTTCCTTGATATGTAAATATTTTTGTGAGATTATACTGTTTTTTTTATGAGAGGGGTATTAGATAATTTTTAAAATATTTGCTAGGGTGCGATTACCATCGCACCTTACAAAATATTACCCAATATGTAAAAGATTAAATTGCAAGTACCAAACAGATACAGATACAATATAACCTACAAGTACTGTCCAACCTAACTTCATGTGTGAAGCAAAAGTATAAATACCATGCATTTTACCCATAACACCAACACCTGCTGCTGAACCAAATGAAATAAGAGAGCCACCAACACCTGCTGTCATTGTTACCAACATCCACTGCTCTTGAATAGCCATTGGGTCTGTTCCCATATTAGGATTAGCTTTTAATACAGCTGACATAACAGGTACATTGTCTACAATAGATGAGAGGAAACCTACTCCAATATTCATGGCTGTTGCTCCAAAAGTATTGTAAAGTTCAGTAAAGTACTCTAAGAAACCTAAGAAGTGAAGCCCACCTACGGCTGCTAAGATACCAAAGAAGAATAGAAGAGTATCATTCTCTACTTTTGCTATCCATGAAAAAACATTTACTTGTGTAGGTGAAGAGCTTTCATTAAGCTTATAGACGTATAGTTTTAAAATAGCTAAACCAAATAACATTCCCCACATTGCAGGTAAATGAAGTCCTTGATGAGAGACAATAGCAAAGAATATTGTTAAACCAAAAAGCCCTATAATAACTTTACCTCCCTCTAAAATTTTAGCAGGTTCCTCATCTTTACTAAATGGTGGTGTTCCATTTGGAATGAATCTACTCAACAAGAAAGCTGTAACACCCCAACCTAAAAAAGCTGCAGGGAACAAGAAAAGAAACTCTGTAAACTCTGCTCGTCCATCTACCCATACCATAAGTGTTGTAATATCACCAAATGGAGACCATGCACCACCTGCATTGGCAGCGACCACAATGTTAATAGCAGATGGGACTAAGAACTCTTTGTTATCTTTGTCAATAGTTAAGAGTACAGTAGAGAGAATAAGTGCTGTTGTTAAGTTATCTGCAATTGGTGAGATAAAAAAGGCTAAGAGACCTGTTACCCAAAATAGTTTACTATAACTGTAACCTTTTGAAACAAGACGATAACGTAATGCAGAGAAGACCCCACGGTCAATCATCGCTTCAATATAAGTCATTGCTACAAATAAGAAGAAGAAAATTCCTGAAATTTCAACAATTAGATGGTCAACCTCATGTTCTAAAGGTTTAGCGTCTAAACCATTCATAGAAAAGTAAAGACCAATAAGCATAAAAATACTAGTACCTGCTAAAAGTGCAGGTTTTGCTTTGTTAATTCGGTATTTGTCTTCCGTTGCAATAAAATAGTACCCAATGACAAAAATTGCCAATGAGAACCATCCAACCCATGTGGTTGCTAAGTGTAAATCGTGCATTTTATAACTCCATAATTTAGACTCTAAATATAACGTAAAGAAATCTAATAATTTTAATTTGTTAAAATTATAGTTAAAAAACTATAATTTTAAGCACTATAAAAGATGGGCTTTTTAAAAATAGAGAACAGAGCAATTTTGTAACATATGAATCTAAAAAACAATCATTAAATATTAATTTTCAATATAATGTGTTCCTAAACTCTCTTTACGTTTTAATGCTGCTTCTACAATGGCTGACGCTGTATTGAGCCTAAGTTCTAAAAGCCGTCCAATATCTCGATTTTTCATATCATAAATAGCATTTTTAGCTTTTAGAAGACCTTTTTTGGTTCGTATTACACCCATGTCATCCCACATGATTTTCCGTAAACGACGTTTATAAACTTTATCTGCTTCATGATGAACAATATTTTTGTACTCTTTATCAAACTTAGGAACCGTAAACTCTACTCTCTCTTTAGCTAAGAGATGGTCAACAGCTCTTTTGGCAAACACAGCACCTTCAAGTAAAGAGTTTGAAGCCAAACGGTTTGCTCCATGCACTCCTGTAGAAGAGGCTTCACCAATAACATAAAGTCCATCTATCCCTTCTACACAACCATCTGTATCACATTTTATTCCACCTACAGCATAGTGAAAAGCAGGAGATATAGGAACTCTATCTTGTGGGAACTTATAGCCCAATGACTCAAATGTTCTTGTAATGTTAGGAAAACGTTTGTGAAACCACTCCTCTTCAAACATAGAAAAATCTAAATATACCTCTTCTCCTGTTTTTCTCTTGTGGTCAAAAATAGCACGACTAACAATATCACGACTTGCTAACTCTCCTCGTTCATCATAATCAAATAAAAATCGTCGTCCATCTTCTGAAACTACCCAAGCACCTTCACCTCTTAACGCTTCAGTTAACAAAAATTTTCGTGCAAATGGAGTTTTTACAAAAACTGTTGGGTGAAACTGCATCATCTCCATATTCTCTAACTCTATCCCCTTTTCAACACAGATACCATGAATATCTGCCGAAACTGTACGTGAGTTAGTATTGTATTCATAAAGAGAACCCACCCCACCAGAGGCAATAATTACATCATCTGCAAGAATAGTTTCATGACGATAGTTTACTAAAGCGTTAACTCCATAACAGCGACCATTTTCAATAAGTAAATCATACACAAGTGTATTTCTTTGAAGTTGATGTTGATTTTGAACCATCATAAAGTAGTGCATGTAACGACCTGTTGCATCACCCCCTGCATGAACAATTCTCTCTGCTGAATGAGCTGCCTCTTTTGTATAAAGAATGTTACCATCTTCATCTGTATCAAACTTCATACCTCTATCAATAATGTCTTTTGTAGTTACAAGAGAGGTACGAGACATAATCTCAACAGCCTCTTCATTATTATGATAAGCCCCTGCTACTAATGTATCTTCTACATGAAGAGGTATATCAGCTTCATTTAGTGCGGTAACCATGCCACCCTGTGCATAAAAAGTATTACACTCCCATGGAATATCTTTACAGACAACCAAAACTTTTTTATCTTTAGGAATATTCATCGCAGTATAAAGTCCTGCTATCCCTGCCCCTATAATTAATACGTCATATTTTTTCATAAGTTTATTATATTTAGTTTTTATTTAAATAGTCTTAAGCTTCTAAAAAAACTGATGTATACAAATTTTTAACACTATTAAACATAAGATTGAAAATTATCGTCACTCTAATATAATAATTTGATTAATGTTGAAAAGTAATACTCCAAACCACCAAATATATAAGTATCATTTTGTTACTATAAAACATACTAAATAAAGAAATGGAGAAGAAGAATGGCATTTTTTGCAAAAGGGAAAGAGAAAGAAGAAAAAGCGACAGTAACTAAAACAACTACAGCAACTACAACTGTTAAAGTACCTCCAATCTCTGTAGGCACAGAGATTTCAAAAAATATTACTATTGAAGGTAATATTACAGGAACAGATAGTGTTAAAATAGAAGGAACACTGATTGGAAACATTGAAGTTAATCATGTAACTATTGGGAAAAATGGTACTGTACGAGGGTCAATTATTGCTCAAAAAGTAACTAACTCTGGACGTGTTGAAGGTGAAATTACTTGTAATGACTTAAATATCATGCAAACAGGATATATAACACAAAAAATACATGCCAATATAGTCATTTTAAGTGGTGAAATTTTAGGTGAAGTTCTAGCTGAAACCTCCATTAATATTACACCAACTGGAAAGATTCAGACTACTTCATTGAGAAGTAAACGTATTACCGTTAATGGAACAGTTGAGGGAAAACTCACTGCTTCTGAACTTCTTGAAGTTGGTTCAAATGGATTGGTTAATGGTGAAATTTCTGTTAAAAACATTAAGACAGATGAAGGTGGTCGAGTTATTGGTTCTATGGCAATGTACACAGAACCAACTCCAACAATTAAACAAAAAAAACCAGAAGTAATTGAAGCTACAATTGAAGAGAAGTAGAGTAGCTACTTCTCTGTAGGTACCTTATGTTGAGGTGCCTTCTCTACCCAATATGGTTCAGCTTTATATCCACATCCCACCAATAGTATACAGCAAATAGATGTTATAATAGCTTTATGAAACAAGCTAGTGATATTATCTCTCATATTCGTTCTCTTCCTCAGTTTAAATTACTTAAGCGTTACTACTGCTATCAGAAGTTTATCTCTTCTCTTAACCCACGTTTTAAAAAAGCCATTGCTTTTGTCTATGTGAAAGATGAAACCCTTTTTGTAGCCCTCTCTCACCCTGGTTTTAAAATGGAGATGAGCTATCAAAAAAAGATACTCTTAAATATACTAGACATTTTAGCCAAACAAGATGAGAAGTGTCAACTCATAAAAGCCCAAAAGGTTATTTTCTTTAATTCAAAATATATTTCACTTATAAAAGAGAAGAAAATAGAGAGTACCGTTCCACACTATCAAGAGATAGCACTGGGTGAGTTTAGTATAGAGAGTGAAGATAAAGAGATTATAAAAGCTTTTGAAGCTGTTAGAGACTCTATAGAGAAACTACAAACTTAAATCAACATCTTTTTGATTTTCTCTTTGGGGATTGTGTTTTTTAGGGGAATCTCCACTTTAAAAAGTGGAGATTTAATCACTTGAGTTTAAGGCACATAGGAAATAGTAGGAATACCCATTCCCTCCGGAAAACCACACATTAAATTTCCAGCTACCATAGCTTGAGATGAAGCCCCACGAAGCAAATTATCAATAGCCGAATTAACAAATAATCCATTTTCATTTTTAGAAGCAAAAATATCACAAAAATGAGTTCCTGCTGTACTTTTTATATCTACAGGTTTTTCTCTAATACGAATAAAAGCATCATCTTTATAGAACTCTTTTAAGACCTCTAAAGGCTCAATATCCTCTTTTAATGTAGCATAAACTGACACTAACTCACCACGTGTAGCAGGAATAAGATGTGGAACAAAGTTAACATTCATCTTTACCCCATGTATCTTCTCTATCTTCTCTGCTATCTCTGGAGCATGACGATGTTTGAGTGGATTGTAAGCAAAAATATTATCATTTACAGTTACAAAATGGGTTGTCTCTGAAAGCTTTTTACCTGCTCCACTTACCCCTGATTTTGCATCTACAAATAGTGGTGCACTATGGTCAAGATAGGGAATAAAAGGTAAAATTCCAAGTAGTGTAGCTGTTGGGTAGCACCCAGGTCCTGCTACAAGTTTTGCCTCTTTTAACTCATCTCTATAATATTCAATCAGACCATAGACAGCTTTATCTAAATTCTCTTTGTCTTCATGTTCACAGTAATGCTTTTCATAAGTATCAAGCTCTAACCGATAGTCAGCCGAGAGGTCAACTACCTTAACCCCTTTAGCTATTAACTCTTTTGCAAATCCCATAGAGGCTTTATGAGGTAGTGCCAAAAATACCAACTCACACATCTCTGCTACACTCTCAACCGAAGCTTTCTCTACAGGAAAAGTAATTACATCTACTAAAGAGGGATGCAGTGCCTCAATAACAGTATCCCCTGTAGTAGTTGCCAAATATCTTAAAATAAATTTGGGGTGGTTAATCAACATCTTGACAAGTTCAAGACCTGTATAACCACTTGCCCCTACAATACCTACATTTACCATTATAGCTCTATCTCTTCATACGAAATAGACTCAACATCAAATGTTTTTTTCCCAGATGGTAAAACAATTGTAACCTCATCACCCTCCTCTTTTCCAAGCAAAGCACGAGCCATAGGAGAACCAATAGAGATAAGCCCATTATCAGGATTTGACTCTTGTGAACCAACTAAAGTATAAGTCACTTCAGAATCATCTTCTTGGTCTACTAACTCAACAGTTGAGCCAAAACAAATACGCTCATGAGGGAAAGTTGAAGGGTCTATAACCTGAGCTCGACCTACTAAATCAGTTAAATCTAAAATACGAGCTTCCATTAACCCTTGCTTATCTTTAGCAGCATGGTACTCTGCATTCTCTTTTAAGTCTCCTAACTCTCTAGCTGTATCTATAACCTTTGCTATCTTTGCACGTTCAACGGTTTTTAGTTGCTCTAACTCAGTTGATAATCTATCAAATGTTACTTTTAACATTGGTTCTTTTTGCACGGTATCTCCTCACTTTTTTTAATAAAAAGTATTATAACCTACTACTCCTCAAAAACCTCCATCAAATCTTCTTTGTCTATCTTATTTTGACCACCCTTGTAGAGGTTATCTTCCAACAAATTAAGAGCTTTAGATATTCGCTTATCTTTTTTACTATAAGGCAACAACAGATTAAAGAGTGCTTGGTCATCTTTGGCTTTTCTTATGGCTTTAACCATATCGGTCTCTTTTTTAGCCTCTTTACTCTTTTTAATCATATTAACTAAAAGCATACTACCTACACCAAGTAAAAATCCAACTCCTAAAAAGAGATATTTTAGATAACTATCTTCTGTTTTAATAATCACTTTAGTCTTAACCGTAGGGGCTACTACTTTTGGGACTTCTATCTTTTGAGTAGGACTAACCTCTATGCTTGGCTTGGCTTTAACCCCTGCTCCACCACCAACGACCTCAATATCTATAGGCTCGGTTTTAACTGTTTTAACACTCTTACTCTTTTTGTCAAAGTAATCTAAACTTAAAGATGGAATTGTAAAGTTTTGGTCTGCTATAAGTGCTATCTTTTGAGTAAATACTCCCCCATACTCTCCATTTTGTTCACCTGAACGGATTTTTGGCTCATCTGCATAAACAATAACATTGTTTATATCTAAGTCAAACTTTTTAACATCATCAATATTTCCTTTTCCTTGAACTGTAATAGTTAGGTTTACAGGCTTATTAGCATGGACTTTATGTTTCTCAACAGTAGCTTTAATATTATAATTTCCATAAAGCTCCAATCCATTTGGTAGAGGATTAACCTTTACTTTAAAACTATTTGAATAAATTTTTTGCCAATTTAACTGCTCTGTCATTGAGCTAAAAAATGGGTCATCAAAAATACCCCCACCAAATCCACCTCGTTGGCGTTGTACTTTTCCTATCATAGCTTCAATAGCAGGAACAGTATACTCTCCTGCCTTTTGAGGAAAGAGTTTATAGTGAAGTGACTGCACAATATAGTCACCCTCTGTAGTTTTACTTACCTTATCACTCTTTTTTACCCAAAAGTTATCTAGTTTTGGCTCTCCTAACTGAATTTTGTCTGCATGAGAATTTAGTTTAGATTTAAAGTTCAAGGTTAAGTTTATTGGTTCACCTACATAAGAGACATTTTTATCTAAACTCATATTTAAAACAAAAGGTTGCCCAGCATGACTAGCTGTTGGTTTAACCACACTTACACTTTGCTCTTTAGTTTTAAACTCTTTTCCATCAACCTTTACTACAAAAGAGGGAACTTTAAGCGATTTAGTCGCTCTAAAGCTATAGGTTTTAGAGATAGTTTTACTCATCTTGCCATTAATAATATTGACCGACTGTGATGACGAAGTTCCCATAACAGGTGAGTCACCAATTTGTGCAATCTGTGGAAACTCAATATCATTTCCCTCTGCAGTAATGGTTAGTTGTACCATATCACCTTTATAGACAGCAGGAGGGTTTACGCTTACCTTTACTCCTGCAAAAGCAACACTGCTTAAAATTAATATTAAAAATAGTTTACCAAGGGTTTGTTTCATTTCTCTTGTCTCCTTGTTTTAGTGGAATCATTAGGGTATTTACCCCTCTTTGGTTTAGCATCTTTTGCCATTTTCGCTCCTCCATAT
>JALUKJ010000132.1 GCA_027056615.1 Campylobacteraceae bacterium
ATTATATGTTTTATGTTAATATATTCTCATTCAAGTAAAATAGCTTGAATGAGCTTTTTAGTTGCTTAATGACTATTTAATCTACAATTAACATAAAAAAGGGAAACTATTATGTTTAAGTATAAAAAGGGACTTTTTAGAAGTCTATTAATGGGACTAATATTTTTTAGTTCTCTATCAGAAGCTACCGTACCAAATGCTCCAGGAAACTATGTTGGTATTAGTAAATTATCGAATACATCTGTTCGTATCTCAACTAGAGATAATTCTGACAATGAAGATAAATTTTATGTATATGTTCATCCTCATGATGCTATGCAATTGGCAGTATTTCCACCTCTTACTCAAATAATTGTTGAAATTAATGCATCAGATAATAGATATATGTATGCAAATGTAAAAGGTTTAACATGTGATAAAACATACGATGTTTTTATTATGGCAAAAAACAGTGATGGATATTCTAGTCCAACACCTAAATTTACCTTTAATATAGAAAGTACATTTAATACAAAATGCCCAACCGATAAACCTCTTGCTCCTGAACCATATATAGGTGTAACAGATATAAATAAATCAGCTGTTAGGGTTAACTTTTTAGATAATTCAGATAATGAAGATGGATTTTTACTATTTGATGATAGTGGAGATATTAATATAACCGTTCCAAAAAACAATACAACAGCTCCGAGTCAAACTTATGTAACATTAGATAATTTAATATGTAATAAAACGTACAATATTAAAGTATTGGCTTTTAATAGCAATGGGTATTCGGAAACAAGTGATACACGAGCATTTAATATTAAAAGTACATTTTCTACTCCATGTCCTAGTGTAGAGCTGTCATCGTATCCAAATAAAATAATCTTACGAACATCTGGACAATCTATATGGGATGAATATGAATCTCTTTATCCAGTTAATATTAATACTACATTAAACAATTTTGATAATCCTATAGTATCTTGTAAATGGCAGCTAGATGATAATTTAGTTAAAAGTACTTCCTGCGATGATGTTAAAACGAATAGTTTTAATCTTAATAATTGGGTTTATATTTCTCCTAGTGATGTATTAGAAAATAAAAAGCATAAAATAACTCTGATTGTTACAGATAGTAATGGAGTTAGTGCTACAGATAGTATACCTGTTCAATTTATAGATGATGGGTCTGACTCAATATATACATACTCAGGATCTAGAATAACTTTAAAAGTTGGAGAGACTTTCCTTATTCCAGCTTATGTAGAGAATATAATCCCTCAACATTTCTGTCATAGTACAGTACAAGGTCATACTTGGGTAGATAGTAATAATCTTGGTACTTTTGATGATAGTATGTTTGAAACAGGACATATTATATGTTATGGATATAGAGCATCAACATCATATACTGCAAATAAAAAAGGAAATACTATCTTAAAACTATTTGCAAATGGAGGAGAAAAAGATATAAATATCACGATAGTAGAACCTAACTATACAAAGGATTCTATTAAAAAGATTACTGTTGATAATATCACTGGTTTAATGTGGCAAGATAATAATACAGTAAAAAAAACTTGGACAGATGGGTCAGAATATTCTGATGATACTTCTGGAGATACAGCAACAACTTATTGTAGTAATCTCAATTGGGGTGGCTATAATGATTGGAGAATACCAAATATAAATGAGCTATTAACTTATATATCTGTGAGTGATGATGAGGAGTATTGGGCTTCTACTGAAGGTACATCCCTTTCCAATAGATATGTAGCAGTAACGACATCTAGGTTTCAATTTTATTCTGATGATTTAAAACTTTTAGTTAAGTGTGTGAGAAATATACAACATTAAAATTTTTCATTAATCAAAATATTTGCTCGTTCCCACTCCGTCCTAGGCAATGCCATTGAATTAAGCCCAAATCCTGTAGGTTCGATTTTATCGAACAAAAAATTGAAGCCCATAAAACAATCCGTTCGATGAAATCGAACCTACAGTTTTTAAATATTTATTCCTTAATTCATTGGCATTGCCGAGGACGGATGGGAACCAGCTAAAACATAGAGGAATGTTTCATAGTATTCCAGTTGCATTGCTTTGGGGATTAGTTGTGGCTATTATCTCTCAATGGTTTTTGATTTAAACTCATTGGTCTCTTGGGTTTATGGTTTTATGATTACTTTTGGATATTTTGTTCATTTGATATTAGATGAAATCTATAGTGTAGATTTAGGAAATAGAAGACTAAAAAAATCTTCAGGAACAGCACTAAAATTTGGAATGTATAAAAATAGAAAACAGCAGATTCATACAGTTGTAATTTATCTGCTTATTCCTCTTCTTTTTAGTATAGCACCAAATACAGAGTTAGTTCAAACAGCACTCTTTTCTCATGAAGCATGGTTAAGTTTTACTGATATTATTTTACCTTATGATGGTAAGTATTTTTTTCATTAGGAAAACCTTTAAAAATCATTTTTACTTCTCTACAGGAATAGATATTTGATAGTTAGCATACCCTTGTTGACCTATATTTTTATTATTATTTGGTGAAGTTATGGTCTCATTTTTATCTTTATATGTAGCTCTAATATAGAGTTGTATGTTTTTTATATCACGTGGTATACTCATTTTAAAATCAAGAATCTTTTTATTACCTTTATTTGTGGCTTCTCCCTCTGCTTCAAGTAGAGGATATTTGGCTTTTATATTTTTTTTCACCATTTTATTGAAAATTTTTCTACCCTTTTCATAGACATGAAATATCTTAAAATCACTTTTTAAAAGTTGTATATTATTCTTTTTAAGTTCTAAACTTGGAAAAGATAGACTTAGCCAATTTTTATGAGTTTTAGTTTTTTGTGATGTATTAACTATCTTAAGTTCTATAGTATCGGAGTCTATAGTATAGGCATAGATGGTTAAATCTTCTCCCACATCACTTTGAAAAAATGGTTTTTTTGATGCAAAATAAGGGTTACCTTTTGTGATAGAACTTAACTCTTTATTGGTTAAAAAGATTTCTGTATCTCCATTAGCATAAGGTTGAATTTCATAGGGGTTATAGTGAAAAAGCATACCTCTATAGGTTAAACAGAAGTTATTTGTTAGTTTAAATTCATCGTTAAACCATTCTGCTTTTTTCATAGAGTCAGTTGGTTTTAGTTTTTTTTCTTGCCGATACTTTTTTTCTGCTATTTTACTTAGTTGAATAATTTCTGATTTATTAAAAATATCTTTTAATTTTAACTCATTATTGTTTTTTCTATCATATAGGTGAAAACGAACTTCATCGCTACCATGTGCTCCTCCTATATAGCTAATACGATTTTCTAAAAGTGTATAGGTTGAGTCAGTGTAAGCATAAGGTACTAAACTAATATAGTCATACCATGTTCCTTTGACATCAAAATTATTATAAAACTCTTTAAGAGAATCTTTTTTATTACACTTCTCTTCAAAGGCTTTAAAATAAGGTTTGAGAGCTTGTTTTATTCTCTTTTTAAGTTTATCATTAAGTTTAAGAGTGTTTATTTCAGGAGTCTCTAAACGATACTCTTGACAGAGTGAATTGTCTTTATCTTCACTCTTATTTGGTGAACGATGAATACATATTTTCTTCTCTTGTGTATAAAGGGTATATGGTATCTCCTCTGAAAATGTTGAAGGTGTGCTTTTAGCATAAATAGTTGTGTAAAATATAGTACTAAACAATAATAAAAATTGTGATTTTCTTTTCATAATGGCTTCTCTTTTAAAATAAATATTGTTTGGAATTGTATCACAGATAGTGTTAACGGTTTTAATTTTTACAAGATAAAAGGGATAAAAAGTTTAGTTTTCTTTTTATAACTCAAATACTCTTGCGTCTCATCACTCCAAATAGCCTCTTCTTTCTTTGCTTTTAGAACCAATACAATAGTTAGTAAAATCAAAAGTATAGCTTCAATTATAGATGGTGAGCTAACAAAAAAACCTAACATCATAAGTAGTACAGAGAGGTACATCGGATGACGAATGTAACCATAAATTCCTGTTGTAATAAGTTTTGCATTCTCTTTCATTTTTGGTTGAATATTAAAGTTTCCAAGTTTGTTATGATTAAGTGCAAATAGACCAACCATAGCACCAAGTAAAAAGATTAGAATTCCTATAAGAGAGACTTTTTGTAAAAAAAGAAGCATAAGCCCAATAAGAGCAAATTGTAAAAAGACTAAAATTTTAGGGTAGAGTTGGTA